>NZ_JAMYQF010000009.1:0-161935 GCF_040320745.1 Mesorhizobium sp. M0621
GCCGCGCATTTCTTGTGACGGCGCGCCGTGAGCTTGCCGGCCAGCACCGCCAGCACCGGGTCATGGCGCAACTCGTCATGGTCGTTCAGGTCCTCATAGCCAAGCGCCAGCGCCAAGACGCGCTGGCCGACCAGCGTCTTCACCTCATGCTCGATCAGTGCCGGACGGCGGGCATCCACGAAGCAGCGGGCAAAGCGGCCGACCAGCCCGATCGCCCGGTCCGTCAGCCCCAGCAGAAGCGCGCCGGCATCGGAGGTGATCGTTCCACCGTCAAAACCGACTACGACGGCGCGCCTTTCAACAGGTGCAAAATCAAACCGTTCCGGTGTACACTCTGTTTGCATCGGGGAATACCTCTGCTCAAGGTAAGTCTTTGTCGCAGAAGCATTTTCCTTGATTCGGAGCCCCGATGCACTTCAACTGTGTGAGATATCCGGGTTAGTTCCTGGTCTTCCTCGACCACGCGGACGAACCATTCGCCGCAGGCTTCGACCACTTCGATGCAGGGATGATCCTTGCCGTCGGTATCTCGCTATCCATCGCATTGCCTCCCCGCAATATGAGGACAATCGCGAATTTATAGGACCGTCCTGCACAGCGTTCAATGCGATGTACGATTTGTACAAATCGCAAGGAGCGCAACCAGATTGGAAGCCTCGATTCGATGACGGTGAAGATGGTCTAGTCGTTGTAGCCTAGATATGCCTTCACCCGCCCCAGATCGCGCCCATCCGAATTTCTGGAGCTGTAGTGCCAGTCGATCTCCCAAAACCCTGTTTTCTCCATGGCCTCGGTTGCTCGGACCCGCTCCGACATATCGGGAAATAGCTCTTTCAGAAGTGCATTGACAGCTTCGACTCCGCCCTCGCGGTACGCCTGCTTATAGATGTCGTCGGTCATTTGCGCGCCGTCCCCAAAAAACAGCAATCGCGCCAGGTGAGCACTAAAGACGACCGGCTTCTGTCTGATGACGGTGACGGTGAAATCACGACATCGTCATGCATTGGTTGCGATCCCTCAAGCGCGATGATCCTGGTGCTGGCGCAACGCTTGCGAATTTCGATAAGGCGGGCGTATTCCGGTGAATTGTACCAGCCCATCAATGACGCCATGTCGGGGAATTCGATAATAACCAAACGGTGCGGCTCCCAATCACCTTCCAAAACCTTAGTCGCACCGCTACGACCCAGGTATCGGCCACCGTAACGCGCTTCGGTGGCAGGCACATCCCGCCGGTATTCCTCGAACTCGGCAGCGTCTTTTATGTCTACATCCGCGATCAGATAGGCGGCCATTTGTGCTCCCTCACGCTAGCGGAGGCGAACTCCCAGCTTAGCCCTAGGACGCCAGCCGCGCATGGCGTTTTCAGGTCTCGATTACATTAGCACGAATGCATATTTATACTAGCCGAGTGCGCGGTTAGGCCGCTCTCCTGTTGTCTTCAGGTGACGGGCAAACGTAGCATCCGGACCGGCACCGAAGGTGATGACCTGCGGCACGCTTCGCTGCAGGATTTTCGCGAGGAATGATGAGATGAGCGGCAACTCCGATGATCCACCAATTGAACGACGTTCGCATCTCCGCATGCCTGTCCTTAAGGATGGAACTATCATCACAGAAGGTATGAAGGTCGCTTGCTCTGTCAGAAATCAACACGCTCATGGTGCGGAGCTACGAGTAGATCCCGGCGTGGTTGTGCCTGATCGGTTCGTTCTGCACGTCCATGCAGAAGGTGTCGAATATCGTGCCGTGGTGCGGTGGAGGAAAAACGAGCGGCTTGGCATTCAGATTTATTGAGCGAGGAGACCCATCACTGTGGCTTGCCGGCTCGGATCATCGCGCGAGTAATTGCTAACTGCGCTTCCGTCTGGCGTTCTCTTTCTGAGTCAAGGGCTCTTGTCGTGGCTTGGCAAATCCGAACGGAGCACGCATGCCACATCTGGCAAATTCACAAACATGGTTTTCGATCCGCGACCGCTCGCGCGGCGCTGGCGTCATGCCTTCCGCGAGCCTCAGCGGGTCGTCGCTCATAGCGGGTTGATCGGCCCGACCAAGGCAGGGTGGTCGTTGGGCAGCTTGTTGACAACCGTCGCGTTGACCTCCCGGCCGACGCGATTGAACTGCAATTGGCCGTCAATGTCGTGGCTGAGGATATCCCTTAGGCCGTCCTTCGGCGTCGTGGGGTCCAGCCAAGCGTCATAGTAAGCCCGGTCGAGAATGACTGGTTGCCGATCGTGCAGGTTCTTCATCGGCTCTCCGGCCGGCTCGGTGATGATCGTGCAACTGGTGATGTCGAGATTGGAATTGTAGGCCCACAGGCCGGCGAATGAGAACGGCGCATGGTCGGGCTGGTAGATGTGCCAAGGGTCTTTCTTGCCGTCCGCAGGAGAGATGGTCCACTCGTAGAAGCCGTCAGCCGGGATCAAGCACCGCTTCGACTTGAACGCATCGCGGAATGCCGGCGCGGTGTCGACGCCTTCGATCCTGGCGTTGAACATGGCCGCCTTGGGCATTTCTTTCGCCCAGAACGGCACGAGCCACCAGCGGCCCTCACGGAGCTTATGATTGCCGTCTTCGCCGGCGGTGACGAATGGGACTTCCTCAGTCGGGGCGATGTTGTAGCGAGGGGCGTCGTTGCGCCCGGTCTCAGCCGGCGCCGTTAGCCGATAGAGCCGGTGGATTTCGGACCAGGTCAGATATCTGGTGTAGCGGCCGCACATGGCTAGGCCATCAATGACGTGCGCGGGCCTTCTTGCTTTCTCTCAGATGAATGTCGACCTGATGGCGCATGGCGTCTGAAAGTGACAGGGCCAGTTCGAGGTTTTCCGGATAGATAGCCAAGATCCAAACAGTCGTCAGTTCGGTTATCGCTTGCTTCTGACTGACATCGGAGAGGCCACGCATTTGCTTGGCCATCTTGCTGACGGCCCGATGTATGGCCGGCATCTCCTTCATTACTGTGGCGTATATCTCGGGCTGCTCGGACTCAGTGGCGGTGATCGGTTTCATGGGTCTATCTCCAATTTGCCGACAGTGAACAAAATGAGAACCTAAGAGTCAAGAGCCCCTTGACTACCTAGGAATATGTTCCTCATTTATGGTAATGGCGCACGAACCGATCGACACGCTGGGCAAAGCGACCCGGCACAACATGCTTGTGAAGGCAGAGTGCAGTTGCGGTAATATTCGCTACTGCCGATCGGCCGATTTGATGATGGTCTACGGCGGCGGCGTCGATCCGCAGACGTTGAAGTTCGATTGCGGCCGCTGCAAGCCTCAGGTCAAGATCACGCTTCTGGAGGTGCACCCCGAACATTTGCCCAAGCGCCTGATGATCCACAAACCAATGAAGATCGACGGCAAGATCACTTGGTACACCGAGCGCTTCAGAGGATGACCAAGACCCTCGCTGACACGTTGGCCGCCCGCGAAACCGTCTATGTAAATTGCGGGCATGCCATGTGCTGCAAGTCGACTAAGCTCGACATCCAGGCGCTGATCAATCGGCTCGGGTCAGGTCACGGATCGATGCATTGGGACTTGGTCGGGCTCTTTGGCTGCTCGGATTGCAAGGCTGCGGGCCGCGACCGCCGGCCGGTGTTCTTTACATGCATTCCTCATTACGAAGGCCAGCAGCGGGAGCGAAACCGTGACTGGAAGCCGACTTTCGATTCGACCAAATAGCCGGAACATTAGCAGTCTCTAAAAGTTCCTGCTTGTCGGCAGGTTTGCTCTCCATCGCCTGCTGAAGATCGGAGCCCCCTCCGATCGGCCCGCGCTCTCCCACAGAGGCGCGGGCTTCAATTGCACAGGAGATGCGATGATAGACCAGCCGCCCACCTACGTCGTCAGCGTGTTCGAGAAGCCACTGGCGCACGGTCCTGACCACGAAGGACAAGGCCAAGGCCTTGGCGATGGCGAAAGAGATTGGCGACAAGGTGCAGGTTGAAGAGATTACGTCGAAGCCGAAGAAGCGCTAACGGCTCGTCAGACAATGGGACATCCGAGGTTCAGTCTCAACTCGATACTGACGGAGAGGTGAGGGCGTACTCAGTCCTCAATCTCTTCACCTTCATCGTCTTCACCCGAACCGCGAGACGGATCTTCGACGAACGTTTGGCAGCCTTCATTGAATGACTGGCTGTTTGAGCTGCAGTCGCTTTCGCTGGAAATTTGGTTCTGCTCGGCCCAGTTATAGCCCGCCTTGTGACCAGAACAATCTTCCGTGCAGTCATTTCCCCCGAATGTCTGCTGCGCAAGGCACGGAGTGGCGAGCGCCAGCGTAAGCGCCACGGCCGACAAATGGGCCATCGTTCGAATTCTCATCTTCAATCCCCGACAGGTAGCAGCCGCTGGCGGTCCACAAGGTACTAAAGAACTAGTGACAATGATATTCGCCGGTCTTGTGGTTCGTGTGGCACCCGTTGCTATCCGTGCCGCCGCTATGCGCATAGCCATCGGACACAAGAGCCATTGTCAAAGCGGTCAAAGCAGCCAGAATCACTGTTTTCATATTGCCCTCCCAAGTAATGTCGACACCAAAGCACTATTGGCAGGTCAGCACAACGCCAAGGGAACGCTTCTCGTGTTCGGCATGAGGAAAGGTGGCCGGCGCCAAGGTAGGGGGGCTGGGTAGGCTTTTCAGCGTCGGCCAAGCGGACATCAGGTCCGCCGCGCCGCATACATCGCCGATTCATCGGGGCGGGGTTATGGTGTGATCACGGAAGCCTAAGTACTTCCATCCGTCTCGCTTTCCTCATCAATCATCCGGACTGGCAGATAGGCGTTCGTTTCCAGCCACTCACGCAGGACGATTTGAATAAGATTCGACCGGCCGATCTTCATTTCGGCAGCGATGGAGTTCAGTGCGTCTTCCGTGGCCGGCTCCAGCGGCACACCAGAGACGTTCCGGAGCATCAACGCAGCGCGGCGAAGGACGATTTGCATATCCGGCCGCGATAAATCCGCGATGCGGTCGGCAGCACTCTCAAGCTCTTCTGCGATCGATGCGCGGGTCACTTTGCCTTTCGCTTTGAGGGTGCCTTCTTGGCGGGTGCCGCTTTGCGACCGAGACCAATGGCTTTGGCCAATTGCGAGCGCTGTGCGGCATAAGTCGGGGCCACCATCGGGTAGTCTCGTGGCAAGCTCCACTTGGCGCGGTATGCGTCTGGGGTCATGCCCAACAGACCCAGGTGGCGTTTCATCGACTTGAATTTGCGGCCGTCTTCCAAGCTAACGATGTAGTCTGGGAAAACCGACTTCTTTGGGTTGACCGCCGGGACCAGCTCTGCGGCTGGTGGTGCTATCAGATGGCTAAGGCCGCACAGTGAGGCGTGGATCGACGCGATGAGACCTGGCAATTCGCCGACTGGGACGGGGTTGTTGCTGACATAAGCGGCAACAACATCGGCGGTTAGTTCGGCAAGTTCGGCGGGATTGCGGTCGGCTTCGTTGGTCATGTGTCGGTCCTTACGATTGACTAATCATCCTCTCTATTGATTGACGACCGACCGGGCAACATCATAACGCTCGTGCCGGCCGTCTACCATAACGAGATTAACGATGCAGCCTCCGTTGAAGTCACGGGGCGGCAGAGGCCACGGCGATTGCACCCGCTAGGTATTCCTCCGCTGTAGCGCGCAGGCGATCGGCGTAGTCATAGATTTCGCCGAGCGAGTCGATCTTGACTTTCTCTTCCTTCTCACCGTCAAAAAGTCCGAGATATTTGACGGTTCTGTTGAACCACAGTCGGCCCAGTGGCTTACGATTGTTGTTGTCGACAAGGATGCCGCAATAGCTTTTCTGGTCGCGCATAATCACCCTTGCTGGCTTCAGAAAGTCGCGAACGATTGCGCGGACGACCATAAATCCCTCGCGCTCATTACCGCCTATGCAGTGCTGGGCCGCCGGCTCGCAAAGCGGCCAACTGGGAGCAAATCCCCCTCTATAGGCATTGCCCGCTTCGCTCGACCGCGCTGCCGCGCTCCGCGCGCCCCGGCATCGGCCGCCATCACTCCCGGGAGTTCGCGCGGCCGGAAGGCATGCCGAGAGACACGCCTTCGGCATTGACGGAACAAGAAGTGAGCACAATGAACATGACCACCATCATCAATGGAGAGAGCAATAGCCAGCAGCAGGCGACGTCCAGCGGCTTTCGCGTAGATATCTCGCGTGGCGAGAAGGATCGGACGGGCCGTATCGAACCATTTTCGCGCCCAGGCTGCCAACGCGATTCAGCCTCGCCCTCTTCTAGCGTACCGTGATGGATTGGACAGATAGCTAAATAAAATCACCTAGTTGCGAGACGTTGTGTGCCAAAATCGCACACGAAAGTTCTGCTTCTCTTCTTTTTTCGTTCCCACGACGTAAGCGCCGAGAGCCTTTTCGAACGCTCTTCTGCCGACGATATTGACCACTTGCATGCGGTATGTTCGCCGGGATGCCCGTGACCCTCATTGTCCATCGAGGCGTCTAGTTTTTCGAACTTTCTGGGTCGCACCTCAGCCCGAATTGCTGGGGCTTATGGACGAAACGGGAAAGTAGATTTGGTTTCCCGCGGTTTAGCAGGCATCGAGTGTAGACGGCCGCTTTGCGCCCAATAGCGGCCATTCGGGCTGCCTTTGGCGCTTCCTGAAAGCCGACTTCCCAAACGACCACGCTGGCCGACATGTTTGGCAAGGCCGGTGCTGGCGGTTAGCTCTATCTACTATAGAGGCGCTTGAGACAGCGCGAGAAACGGGCGACCCGCAGATGATTTTTCCGTGCTAAGATGGTGTTGCGACGCTTAATCGACCTCTGCAATGGCAGAGGCCGAAAGCCATTTTGCCTGGCGCAAGAAGTTATGCGCCCAAGCACGGGCTCAACTCCGAAACGCTGGGTGTGCTGCCTTTTGTGACTGATCGGGGGCGAGGAGGTTGTCCATGTCCACGAGTAGTATCGACCGGCCGCTGCAGCCGGGCGACCGGGCACCGAATATTGTGCTCGACGCGATCTCGCGCGAAGGCAAGATCGCGCTCGACGATTTTCGAGGGCGTAGCCCGTTACTGGTCGGTTTGTTTCGAGGCCTGCATTGTCCATTCTGCCGGCGCCATGTCGCGGTGATGGCGCAGCTCAATCCGGCCCTGAAGGAGAAAGGCATAGAATGTCTCGCAGTGGTCAAGACGCCGGTCGAACGTGCGCGGCTCTACTTCCGTTACCATCCGCTACCCGATCTTCTTAGCGCATCCGACCCGGCGGGCGCTTCACACCGCGCCTTCGGTTTACCCATCCTCGAGCTCACGGAGAATGAAACCGAATGGCCGCACAAGCTCGGAATGGACGCGGTCATGACAATGCGGATCGATCTGCCGGGGGAGCTGCCCGAGCCGATGAATCCGGCTGCGGCGGGCGACTTTCTTGAGAAAAAGGACGGGTACGAAATTACGGAGGCCGACCGGCAGATTATGATCGCCGGTCACATGCCGCTTGTCGGCGAGTTCTTGCTCGATCGGGAAGGCATTGTGCGCTGGAGCTTCACGGAAGCTGAAGAGGAAGGCCAGAATGTATGCCGGGCTCCAAATCCCAAAGAATTGATGGCGGCAGCTTTCCAAGTCGCACACTAATCTAAAAAGGGGTTTTGGAGTTCAGAGATCGCCGCGTCCATGAGCGTAATCAGGGCCGGGCGATCCTCGCGTCGTGATTTCCGGTGCCGAAAGTCTTCACTGGCCATGTTCAAGTCTCGATATGACGAATTTCCGGCAGCAGAGACCAAATATTCGCTGATGCGGCAGCCTCGAGACGCCTATCCACTGCGGCCCCGACGGCATAGCTATGACAGTCATTCTGGCAGCCCCGCCATGCGATAGCCTTCCACGATATGCCGCCGCACGTCTTCGGCCGGGAAAGGCTGCGAAGCTGACCAATGCCGGATTGTGAAGTGCGGATTGCTTATCAAGAACATTTCCGCCTCCCAGCGCGCCTCCTCCAAACGGCCAAGTCGCGCAAGGCTTGCCGCAAGCAGGCGTCGTGAAGTCGTGCGATAAGTTTCGGGTCTCCGCAATGTTTGAACCGCGGATTCGTAGTCACCGATGGCATACTGAGCCTGGCCCAACATCCAGTAATACCAACCGGGCGGGTGAGGGTTGAGTCGCAGCGCCTTGCGCACCTGCTCTATGGCTTCGGCAGGCCGGCCGTTTTCGGTCGTCAGTTCAGCCTGCATCGCCCATGCGTCGGCGTGGTTGGGATCCAGCTTGTGGGCGGCGGCGAATTCGGCATCCGATTCCGCCCACCGACCCTCATGTCCTAATATAACGCCCAATACCCATCGGTTCCCAGCGTCATTCGGGTCGAGTTCGACCGCCTGCTGTGCTTCGGCAAGCGCACTTGCGCGATTGGGATCCATCGGTTCGTCCCAGAACTCCCAGCCCAGCCAGAGGTTGAGTGCCAGCCAACGATGCGCCTCCGCATATTCCGGATCGAGCGCGATTGCCCGGTTCAGCAGGAAAATGGCTTCTTTCGCGGTGAGCGCCGTTTGCAGGCCCAAGGCCCGTGCACGCACACATAGATCATAGGACTCCAGGTTGCTCGGTCTGTTGCGCGCCGGCGCGGCGATTAGGCGACCCACCAGAGCCTCGACAATCTTGCCGGTCACCTCATCCTGAACGGCGAAGATATCTTCAAGGCTCCGGTCGAATCTTTCGGCCCAAAGGTGATCACCCGCGATCGCGTCGATCAGTTGGGCGTTGATACGTACCCGTCCAGCTGCCCGCCGTGCGCTACCCTCCAGAAGATGGCGCACTCCCAATTCGCGTGCGATGCGACGCACATCCACGTGCCTGCCCTTGTATGCAAAAGCCGAGTTGCTGGCGATGACGAACAGCTCGCTGGTCCTCGACAGATCCGTGATCAGATCTTCGGTGAGGCCGTCGACAAAAGCCTCCTGCTCCGGATCGTTGCTCATGTTCGTAAAGGGAAGGACGGCAATGGAGGGCTTGGCGGGGAGCGGCAGCGGCGCTTTCTCCGCCGGCCCGCCATCTTCCGACGCGGTCAACAACCGAATCCGGTAGACGGACACCGGTTCGGTGACGTTCTTGATCGCTTGCGGACCGAGTTCGTCGAAGCCGCAATCAAGCTTCCGCTTGACTTGGTCGTAGACGCTGCCGGAGACACAGATATCTCCTGCCCCGGCCATTGCCTGAAGCCGCACTGCGACAATGACGCCATCGCCGAACAGATCGCCGTCCTCGACAACGACATCGCCCAGATTGATGCCGATGTGCAGGTTGATTTGCCGGTCGACGGCCAAACCCTCGTTCGCGGCCGCCATTCGCTTCTGAAGTTCGACCGCGCATGACACCGCGTTCACCGCGCTTCCGAACTCGACCAGAACGCCATCACCCATCACTTTTACGACACGGCCGTGACGGTCGCGGACCAGTGGTTCGAGGATCTCCTTCCGCCGCCGCCTTAACGCGGCCAATGTTCCTTGCTCGTCCAGGTCCAGAAGTCGACTGTAGCCCACCACGTCAGCGGCCAATATGGCGGCGAGACGGCGCTGGGCGCGTACTTCGGACATTTCGCTTTGCTTTCATTGAAAGCAGAAAAATGGATTGTATGCCGCCCATTTCAAAAGTCTATCAGGCTGACTTGGAAGCTCGATCGGCAAGCCGCTACCTGAAGTGATCGCGCCACGTGGGTCGATCATTCACTTCGCGGTCGCGAGGACGGGTTGCTCTTGGCGAACTCTTCCGCAGCGATGCGGATCGCCTGCTGCGTCGCTGGATAGCCGATATAGGGGGCGAGATTGACCAACGTTTCGATGATCTCTTCCCGGCTTGCTCCAACTTTCAAGGCGGCGTTGATGTGAACGCGCAAAGGGGTTTCCGTTGTCGCGGAACCGATGGCGCTTCGCCTTCATCTAGCCGGCGCCCTTTCCAATGGCGTCACGCGCGAAGAGATCATCGATATCTTCATCCAACTCAGCGTCTACAGTGGATTTCCGGCCGCCCTGAACGCATTCTCGGTCGCCCGGAGCGTCCTCGCGCTTGGCGTCCAGCCGCTTCAGGTCGACATCCCCACGCCCGTCGTTACGGAAAATCGGACGGATCGATTGGAGCGAGGGAAGGCTCTGCTTGCCAAAAGCTCGGCCGCTTCAGGGTCAGGGGATGCCGTGGTCCGTAGTTTTGACGATATCGCACTGGACCTCTGGCGCATGATCGTCGAACATTCCTATGGCGAGATTTTCTCGCGCAAAGGTTTTTTAGACCGCATCTCACGCGCGGCAGCAATCGCTCACTTCGAACATGAGGACCTCATACAATATGTCCTTCACATTTGGAGCGCGAGGTGGTCCGCAACGGCGGCGGTGGCGTATCAATGCTCCAAAGGGCCGTGCGCCGACATACGGCACTCGGGGACGCGCAGCACTGGTTCAGATGTCCTTTTTGGGAAGGCTATAGCGAACGCAGTTCTCTATTCGTTTTCGGTCCACCGGGCGAGATTCGAACCCAAACTGTGTGTCCAAATCTCACTTAAGTCCGGTTTATTGGCCAAGCGGACGGTCTCTTTTCGGCCCAATGCGGTCATCCCGGAATGGCTCCGAACGGGCCGCTCGTGCTGCGAAGGAGGCATTGAGGTCAGCTAAAGTCGCCTGTACGAGAGTGCGGGACGATACGGAACGATACGGGAAGATTTCTGATTTTGGCCCACGAATAACTCAACAAAATCAATGGTTTTAATACGTCCTCCGGGCCCACCATCCAGTCCCGCCGTTTTTCTTCGGGGTTTTCGTCTCAGAATAGTCACGACACTTCAGTGGGCTAGCGCCGTCTCGTGGGCAACGCTTGGCTGAGACGCCGCAGCTAGCGCCCAATCGTCACGGTTGGTCCCAGCGAGTCCGGTGCCAGCGTTTCGGGGGTGTCGTTCATCAAGCGTCCAATCCTGGGTGTGGTGTCGTTCACGGGTTCACAAAGCTGAGTCGGAAACCGCGTCCTTGTTGAGCATCTGGTTGTCGAGGGACATGATGCGCTGGTGCATCGTGCAAGTGGCTCCGAAGGCAGCTCCGTAGATGGCGGCGGGCAAGGCCTGTGAGATCGGCATTGCGCCATCCCAGGATCGGCGCGACGCGTGGTCCGCACCGAACACTGCGCAGTTCCGATCAATAAATGACACGGGTTCGGTCAGCGCATTGATTAAATCAGATACTCAGATATACAAGGTAATTTCGGATATGAATTTCGAATAGACTGGCAATTCCATGAGTCGCAATTTTCTGGTGATCGAACCTGAGGAAGGCATTGCCGTGCTCAAGGGGCTGGCCTCTTCGGCGCGCATTTCCATGCTGAAACTGCTGCATGAGAAGGGCCCGATGAATGTCAACGACATCGCCGCCGTGCTGTCGCTGCCGCAATCGACGGTCTCGACCAACATCCAGGTGCTCGAGGATGCGGGTCTGATCCGCACCGAGAACCAGAAGGCGAAGAAAGGCAGTCAGAAGATCTGTTATCCGACCGCCGAAGAAGTGCTCGTGGTGTTCAAGAGCGAATATCGTGCGGTCAAGAACAATGCGATCGAAGTGTCGATGCCGATCGGACTTTACACCGATTTCGAGGTGACGGCGCCATGCGGTCTGTGTTCGCCGGATGGCATCATCGGTCTGCTTGATGTGCCGAACACTTTCCTCGACCCAGACCGTCTGAAAGCCGGGCTGCTGTGGTTCACACGTGGCTTTGTCGAATACCAGTTCCCTAACAATGCCAAGCTCGCCAATGCCGAAATCAGCGAACTCGAAGTGGCAATTGAACTATCCTCGGAGGTGCCCGGCACCAGCGCCGACTGGCCCTCCGACATTACACTGACAATCAATGGCGTCGATGTCGGCACCTGGACGTCGCCTGGCGATTTCGGCGATAAGCGCGGCGTCTTCACGCCGTCCTGGTGGAAGCTCAAGGGCTCGCAATATGGCAAGCTGAAGAATTGGCGAATTTCCGCCGACGGCACCTATGTGGACGGCGTCAGGATTTCCGAAACCAGCCTCGCTGTCCTCGACCTGAAGGGCCATCATTCGATCCGCATCCGTATCGGCGTCAAGGACGACGCCAAGCGCCCTGGTGGGATCAATATTTTCGGCAAGGGATTTGGAAATTACGATCAGGACATCCTGCTCAGGATCAAAACCGGTTGATATCATCAAACCGGGTTTCAAAAATAACGCGGCAATTTCAGGTGCTTGCCCCAATAAATGGTAGAAGCTGACGTTCAATTGTCAGACATTTGGCTGTTTTTAGCTTGACGAATGGGCGCTGGTCCCCTTTGATATCGAACAAGGTGATTTAAATCATCATTTGTGATATTAAGGGAGGAATGCATGAAGGCAGCCGTCACGGCGCATCCGCGCTATGTTGTCTCGAAAATCGATCCGAGGCTCTATGGATCCTTTATCGAGCATCTCGGGCGTGCGGTTTACACCGGCATCTATGAGCCGGGCCATCCGACGGCAGATGCCAATGGCATGCGTCAGGACGTCATCGATCTGGTCAGGGAACTCAATGTTCCGATCGTCCGCTATCCCGGCGGCAATTTCGTGTCCGCCTACAATTGGGAAGATGGCGTCGGCCCCAAGGAGGAGCGTCCGGTGCGCCTCGACCTCGCCTGGCACACCTCGGAAAGCAACGAAGTCGGCCTGCACGAATTTGCCGACTGGTGCGCCTCCGCCAACACCGAGATGATGCTTGCCGTCAATCTCGGTTCGCGTGGCCTCGATGAAGCCCGCAATTTTCTGGAATACACCAATCATCCCGGTGGCAGCGAGTGGAGCGACAGGCGCATCGCCAATGGCCGCAAGGACCCCTTCGACGTCAAGCTCTGGTGCCTCGGCAACGAAATGGACGGGCCCTGGCAGATCGGCCACAAGACCGCCGACGAGTATGGCCGCCTGGCCCATGAGACCGCCAAGGCCATGCGCGCCTTTTCCAAGTCGCTGGAACTCGTGGTCTGCGGTTCTTCGAATGCCAGGATGCCGACCTATCCCGAATGGGAAGCGACCGTTCTCGACCACACCTACAACGAGGTCGACTACATCTCGCTGCACATGTATTTCGACAACGAAGCCAATGACGCGCCGAACTATCTCGCCATGAACGAGAAGCTCGACGACTACATCGTCTCGGTCGCCGGCGTCATCGACTATATCAAGGCCAAGAAGCGCTCAGCCAAGCAGGTCTACATCTCGTTCGATGAATGGAACGTCTGGTACCATTCCAAGGAGCAGGACAAGAAGATCCTTGGCGGCAACGACGGATGGCCCTTTGCCCCGCCGCTGCTCGAGGATATCTACAATTTTGAGGACGTGTTGCAGGTCGGCTTGATCCTCAACACCTTCATCCGTCGCTCCGACGTGGTCAAGATCGCGTGCATGGCGCAACTGGTCAACGTCATCGCGCCGATCATGACGGTTCCCAATGGCCCGGCATGGCGTCAGACGATATTCTATCCCTATCTCTTTGCCTCGATCTACGGCCGCGGCAATGCGCTGGATCTCAAGGTGGAATGCCCGACCTACAAGTCCACCGTCGCGGCTGACGTTTCCTATGTAGACGTCACCGGCGTGCATGACACGCAAACCGGGCATGTCACTTTCTTCGCCGTCAACCGTCATTCGAGCGAGGCTATCGAAACCGTGATCGACATCAGCGGTTTCGGCGCGGCTGACATCGTTGATCACCAGTTGATGGCACACGCGGATCTCAAAGCCGTCAATTCGGCCGAGAACCCCGGTAATGTCGGTCCCAGGAGGGGGACGGGCGCCTCGGTTGCGGACGGCAGGCTGAGCCTGTCGCTGCCGGCCTATTCCTACCAGATGATCCGTCTGAAGCTCTGATTTCAGCGGATTGTCGAAAGTGCATGCGCGAGGAGGAGCGTAGACGTGACGGCCGATATCGAGATCAGGAATGTGAACAAGCACTTCGGTGCCATGACGGTGTTGGAGGATCTGTCGCTCTCCATCAAAGCACGCGAATTCATTGTGTTTCTTGGACCGTCCGGCTGCGGGAAATCGACGCTTCTGCGCATGATCGCCGGCCTCGAAACCGTCGACAGCGGCGAGATCGCCATCAACAATGAGCGTATCGACCATCTGCCGCCGGGCAAGCGCGGCATAGCCATGGTGTTCCAGTCCTATGCGCTCTATCCGCATATGAGCGTGCGCGACAACATGGCCTTCGGGCTTGAAAACATCGGCATGTCACGCGAGGTCGTCGACGCACGGATAAACGAAGCCGCCCGCATCCTCGAAATGCCGCACCTGCTCGAACGCAAGCCCGGCCAGCTCTCGGGCGGCCAGCGCCAGCGTGTCGCCATCGGCCGCGCGATCGTCAAAGAACCGAAGGCCTTCCTGTTCGACGAGCCGCTTTCCAATCTCGATGCGGCCTTGCGGACCCGCACCCGCATCGAACTCGCTCAGCTTCACCAGCGGCTGCAATCGACGATGATCTTCGTCACCCATGATCAGGTCGAGGCGATGACGCTCGCCGACCGCATCGTCGTCATGAACAACCGCAGGATCGAACAGATCGGCACTCCCATGGAGATCTACGAACGCCCCGCGACCAAATTCGTCGCGGGCTTCGTCGGTGCACCGGCGATGAATTTTGTCGAGGCGACACTCGACAGATCGGCCGAGAACGCCACGGCCAGGTTTGCGGACGGTATGTCGGTTCAGACCGAGATCGCCTCCAGCCAGTTGGCCGACGGCGAATACACATTCGGCATCCGTTCGGAAGATGTTCGCATTGTTGCCGCCGGACAGGGCAATGCCGATGGCATGGTCGATGTGCTCGAGCGGCTCGGCGAACGCACCCTGGTCTATGCCCGGCTTGGCGACGGCCAGCAGATTGTCGGCTCGGATGTCGGCAACAGCCGCGTCGCCGTCGGCCACAAGGTCGGGCTCGCTTTCAACGGCCAGAAATCGCATCTGTTCAACAAGAACGGCCGCGCCTGGCACGCAGGGGAGGCCTGATATGGCCGACCGGCTGACGATGCCGCAAACCGCGACGCCGGCCGCGAGCGTCAGGGCTCCCAGCGTCGATATCTACGCGCCGCAATGGCGAAACTTCATTTTCGTCGCGCCGTTCCTGTTCTTCTTCACGACCCTGCTCGTCTTCCCGCTTCTCTGGGGGATGTGGCTGAGCTTCCACAAGGCCGACACGTTCTCGTCCGGAAATTTCGTCGGGCTCGGTAACTATGTCAGACTGTTCCACGACAAGGTCTTCCTGCAATCGGTCTGGAACACCTTTTACTTCGTCCTTCTGACAGTGCCGACGCTGGCGCTGATCGGCCTCTTTCTCGCGCTTTGTCTCAATCGCCGCACCCGCACTGCAGCGGTGCTGCGGACCCTGTTCTTTTCCTCCTCGGTGCTGTCGGTCACCATCGTCACACTGATCTGGCGCATCGTCTTCATTCCGAATGTCGGCCTGTTGTCGACGGTCTACGGATGGTTCGGCGCCACCGCTCCGGCTTTCATTTCCGATCCAAGCCTTGCGATGATCGGCATCGCCATTGCCACTGTCTGGTGGTGCATCGGTCTGCCGATGATGCTCTTTCTCTCGGCCCTGCAGCAGATCCCGCAAGATATTTATGAAGCAGCGGCGCTGGACAACGCCAATCGCTGGCAGACGTTGCGCTCGATCACGCTGCCGTCGATCAAGCGCACCTTCATCCTGGTGATCATCATCCAGATCGTGTTGCAATTCCAGCTGTTCGGCCAGGCCTGGCTGATGACACGCGGCGGCCCGAACAACCTGACCAAGCCGATCGTGCTCTACATCTACGACACCGCATTCCGGCGCTGGGATCTGGGCCTGGGTGCTGCCGCGTCGGAAATCCTGTTCATCCTCATCCTGATCGCGGCCATGGCCCAATACCTCGTTACACGCAACAAGGCGGACCGGGCATGAGAGCTTCAGCCACTTCCATCAAGGGGCGGGCGTTTGGCGACCGCGTGTTGCTGGCCCTCGTCATCCTGCTTTCGATCGTGATGATCGCGCCGGTTCTGTGGGTCATCGGCCTGTCGCTGAAGGAAAATGCCGAGCTGATGGCCGATCCGAATTCGGTGTTTCACGCGCCCTACACGCTCAAGAACTACATCAACACCATCGGTACCTCGTCGGTATTCGTCTGGGTGTTCAACAGCATCATCGTCTCGGGCGGACTGACACTCGGCACGCTGATCCTGTCGTCGCTCGCCGGCTACGGGTTTGCACGTCTGAACTTCCCCGGCAAAAACATCCTGTTCGTGATCGTGCTCTTCGGTCTGGCGGTTCCGGAACAGGCCGTGCTTGTCGCCCGCCATCAGATCTTCAGCATACTGAAGTTTCACAACACCTATCACGGGCTCATCCTCCCGGGCCTGTCGGCTTCGTTCGGCGTCTTCCTGATGACCCAATATTTCAAGGCCATCCCGAAGGAGCTGGACGAAGCCGCCATGCTGGACAATGCCAGCCGGTTCAGGATTTTCTGGAAGGTGCTGCTGCCGCTCACTGTGCCCGCACAGGCAACGCTTGGCATCTTCACCTTCCTTGGCGCGTGGAATGACTATTTGTGGCCGCTGATCTCGGCAACCAGGAAGGACATGTACACGCTGACAGTCGGCATGGCCTCGACGCAGACCAATTTCGCCCAGTCCGAAGGCATCGGCTTCCTGATGGCGCAGGCGGTGTTCGCCGGCGCGCCGATCCTGATCGTCTACCTCTTTTTCCAGAAATACATCGTCACGGCCGTCTCCGGCGCGGCGGTGCGATAACGAGATTGCCCGGCAGCGGGGGAGTGTGCCGCAGCGATTGAAGCATGAGGCCAGTCCAGGGTGGAGTGGCTGAACTCAGTAGGAGGAACTGACATGAAAATGCAGAAAATACTGTTTGCCGCGGTCTCCGCGGGGGTAATGATGCTAGCAAGCCCAGGCTTTGCAGCAACGGAGCTGACGGTACAGCGCTTTTTCGGTGCCTGCGATGCCGATTTCGGCACCAACACCGATGTCACCAAGGCAGTTGGTGAATGCGGTATCATCACCTCGCTCATCAACAAGTTCAACGCCGACAATCCCGACGTGCATGTCAGCGTCAGCACCGTGGAATGGCCGGGCTATGACCAGTTGACCGCGCAATTCGCTTCGGGCGATGCCCCGGACATCGTCACCATCCATGAATCCGCGCTGTCGGACTACCAGTCCAAGGGGCTGTTGATGCCGCTCGACGATCTCTTGAAGTCCGTCGGCGTCACGCCTGAAGCCTTTACCGATGCAGCGCGTAACGGCGCCACCAAAGACGGCAAGATCTACGGCCTGCCGATCGATAGCTGGACGATGCTTTATCACATCAACATGGATCTCTTCAAACAGGCCGGGCTCGTCAATGCCGACGGCACGCCGATGCTTCCGAAGTCGCCCGAGGAATTGCTCGCTCAGGCCGAACAGTTCAAGCAGAAGACCGGCAAGCCCTACTTCGTTCAGAACCTGGCCAATGAGACGGCACTCTACACGCGCAATCTCTACACCTATCTCTTTCAACAGGATTCCGACTTCTTTGCCGATCCAAAGCACGTCAAGCTGAATACGCCGGAAGCCAAGAAGGTCGTCGAGATGTACAAGGCGATCTTCGACAAGGATTACACCACCAAGGATCTCGATTACGGCGGGGCGATCAATGCCTTCCTTGCTGGTGACGGTGGCGTCCAGCTTAACGGAACGTGGGTTGTCGGCGACAACAATGCCCAATCCGAAACCGCGGGCACAGCGCTGAACAAAGGCGGCTATGCGGTCTACCCATATCCGCAGTTGTTTGGCGGCGCCCATGTGCAATATGCCGACGGTCACACCTGGGCGGTCTCCCAAAAGGACCGCACGCCTGAACAGACGGCAGCGATCGGCAAGTTCCTGAAGTTCTTCGCGGACAACGACTTCGAATGGTCGCGCACAGGTCACCTGCCGGCATACAAGGCCATCATCACCTCGGATGCCTTCAAGGCCCTGCCGCATCGCAACACGATCGCCGCGGTCGCCGATCTCGGCAGACCGCTGCCGTCCGCGGTGCAGCGCCAGTTTGCGATCCAGGACATTGTCGGCGAGGAAATGAGCGCCGCAATCACCGGCCAAAAGGACGTCGATGCCGCGCTCGCCGACATGGAAAGCCGCGTCAACGAATTGCTCGCCAACATTTGACCGCAGGTTTCCCGGGATTCTCCCGATGCCCCGCGGCTGGAAAACAGTCGTGGGGCATTTTCTGTCACGTGATGAAGTGAGACCGTCGAACGATCGCAGCGCCGACGTCCGCAACTGTCGTGAGAAGGCAGGAGATAGACGCTTGCGTGGCCGGTCAGCGCGCCCCACAGCGACATCATGGATTCGTAGGCGAAAACCGGCCCGACCTGCAGAGGCTGTCGATCATGTCACTATTATGCCTTGTGAATGCATTTTCTAAGAAAATTGTAGAATCTCTGTCGACAGCCTTCGTCGGCTCGGCGACCGAGGACAGGCGAGTATTCGAACCGCGTTTCTCATCGTCGCGGTCAGCGAATGTCGGGGTTGTTCAACCATACTGCATTGCACAATTCTTTCGCTTGGTCACAATACAGGCATGGTCCGAACCGCACTCGCCGTCCTGGTGATCGACGAAAACCGCATCCGCGCCGCGATCATCGAGGCGGGGTTGCGCGAGGCCGGCCATGAGCGGGTCACCGTCATCCATGACGTGACCGGCATTGCGCGGCGGATCGCCGAGATCGAGCCCGACGTCATCGTCATCGATCTCGAAAATCCGAACCGCGACATGCTGGAGAACATGTTCCAGCTGTCGCGCGCGGTGAAGCGGCCGATCGCCATGTTCGTCGACCGTTCCGACCAGGCCTCGATCGAGGCGGCGGTCGACGCCGGCGTTTCGGCCTATGTCGTCGACGGTCTGCGGCAAGAGCGCGTCAAGCCGATCCTTGACATGGCTGTCAGCCGCTTCAATGCCTTCTCGCGCATGGCGCGCGAACTGGAAGAGGTTCGCGGCGAACTCGAGAGCCGCAAGGTGATCGATCGCGCCAAGGGCATCCTGATGAAGTCGCGCGGCCTCTCCGAAGAGGCCGCCTACACGCTGCTGCGCAAGACGGCGATGAACCAGAACCGCAAGATCGGCGATATCGCCCAGAGCCTGGTGACCGCTGCCGGGCTGCTGGGATCGGCAGAGGACGAATGAAGATGGCCGCCGAGCACCAGATCACCGCCGGCTTCATGCCGCTTTTCGACAGCGCCGTGCTGGTCGCGGCCGGCGAGCTTGGCTTTGCCGAACGGGAAGGCGTCGATCTCACGCTACACCGAGAGACATCCTGGGCCAACATCCGCGACCGCATCGCCATCGGCCACTTCCATCTCGCGCACATGCTGGGACCGATGCCGCTCGCCTGCAATCTCGGGCTGACGCCGCTTGCTTCCGAGACCATCGTGCCGTTCTCGCTCGGCCTCGGTGGCAATTGCGTCACCATCTCCAACGCTGTCTGGGCCGGCATGATGGCGCACGGCGCGGAACCCGATCTCGACCCGGCGCGCGCAGGTGCCGCACTTGGCGCGCTTATCCGCGAGCGGGCGGTGGCCGGTCACGACCCGCTGCGCTTCGCCGTCGTGCATCCGCATTCCGGGCACAATTACGAACTGCGGTACTGGCTCGCGGCTTGTGGCATCGACCCCAGCCGCGAGATCGAGATCGTTATCGTGCCGCCGCCCTTCATGGCCGATGCGCTGGCCACTGGGCGGATCGACGGCTATTGCGTCGGCGAACCCTGGAACAGCGCCTCGGTTGTCGCCGGCACCGGTCATATCGTCACCGTCAAGGCGCAGATATGGCGCAACAGCCCGGAGAAGGTGATCGGCGTGCGCAAGGCCTGGGCAGACGAGAACCCCGAGGCACTGGCAGCACTGCTGCGCGCGCTGCATCACTCGGCACGCTGGTGCCAGGATCCGGCCAACCATGGCGAGTTGGCCGCCGTGATGGCGCAGGCAGGCTTCCTCGGCCTGCCGCCTGCGATGCAGATGCCGATCCTGACCGGCCATCTGCAATTGGGTGGCGGGGCGGAGTTGGATATCGACGACTTCTTCCTGCCTTTCGACAAGGCGGCGAACTTTCCGTGGAAGAGCCATGCGCTGTGGTTCTACACGCAGATGGTGCGCTGGGGGCATGTGGCGCACACGCCGGAAAACCTTGCCATCGCCCGCGACTGCTACCGTCCCGACCTCTACCGCTCGGCGCTGAAGCCGCTTGGCGTGGCACTTCCCGGCGCCAATTCGAAGGTCGAGGGCGCGCTCAAGGCAGCGACCGCGGTCGGCGCGACAGGTGCCGGCCTGGTGCTCGGCCCGGACGGGTTCTTCGACGGCCAAATCTTCGATCCCGTCGAGATCGACGCCTACATCACTGGCCAGAAATTCGCCGACATTCAGGCCTGATCATTTCCGCGCCATTCTTGTGCATTGCACAAAAGTTGTGCGTGCACCTGCGCTAATGAACAATCTTTGGCTTGCTCGCCCGGCGGGCCGGCGCGCCGACGATTGTGTCATCTCATTGATCTCATTGATGTTTGTCATTCATTCCAAAACTGGCATGGTTCCTGCTTTGCAATAAGCAGACTCCTCTCGGGTCACGGAACAGGCGTCCAATGGCGGGCGCTGCAGGCAAAGCTGCCGCTCAGGTCAACACGCGATCCCGGATGGACGGACGCGCGCGGCCTGGCCGGCAGCTTTTTTGTTTTGATCGAACACGCAATCGACGGCGCTGAACCCAAGCAGTGCCCAATGGGAGACGATGATGACGAAACGCATCAAGACTAAAGCCCCTCTCGAGGGCATGACTCGCCGCAATTTCCTGATGGCAAGTGCTGCCACCGCGGCAACCCTGGCGGCCGCGCGTGCGCTGCTGCCGTCTGGAGCCTATGCGGCGACCGCCACTCCGGAGGTCACCGGCGCCAAGCTCGGCTTCATCGCGCTGACCGATGCAGCACCGCTGATGATCGCCAAGGAGAAAGGGTTGTTCGCCAAGTTCGGCATGCCCGATGTCGAGGTGCTCAAACAAGCCTCCTGGGGCGCGACGCGCGACAATCTGATGCTCGGCGGCGCGGCCAATGGCATCGACGGCGCCCATATCCTGACGCCGCTGCCCTACCTCATGCACACCGGCAAGGTGACGCAGAACAACCAGCCGATGCCGATGGCGATCGTGGCGCGGCTCAATTACGACTGCCAGGGCATTTCGGTCGCCCAGGAATATGCCGGCACCGGTGTCGGCCTCGACGCGTCGAAGCTGAAGGACGTCTTCGCCGCCAAAAAGGCGGCCGGCAAAGAAATCAAGGCCGCCATGACCTTCCCGGGCGGCACCCATGATTTGTGGCTGCGCTACTGGCTGGCCGCCGGCGGCATCGATCCCGACAAGGACGTTTCGACCATCGTGGTGCCGCCGCCGCAGATGGTGGCCAACATGAAGGTCGGCAATATGGACGTGTTCTGCGTCGGCGAGCCGTGGAACGAGCAGCTCGTCCACCAGGGCGTCGGCTTCACTGCCGCCACGACCGGTGAATTGTGGAAGGGGCACCCCGAAAAGGCGCTCGGCCTGCGCGCCGAATTCATCGACAAATATCCGAACGCCACCAAAGCGATCCTGATGGCCGTTATGGAAGCCCAGCAATGGTGCGAGGCCAAGGAAAACAAGGATGAGATGGCCGCCATCATCGGCAAGCGGCAATGGATGAACGTGCCTGTCGCCGACATCATCGGCCGCCTCAAGGGCGATATCAACTACGGCAATGGCCGCGTCGCCAACGGCACCGACCTCTACATGAAGTTTTGGAAGGGCGGCGTCTCCTATCCGTTCAAGAGCCACGATTCGTGGTTCCTCGCCGAGAACATACGCTGGGGCAAGTTCGCGCCGACCACCGACATCAAGGCGCTGGTCGATCAGGTCAACCGCGAGGATCTGTGGCGCGAGGCGGCCAAGGATCTTGGTGTGGCGGCAGCCGACATCCCGGCGTCGTCGTCGCGCGGCGTCGAGACCTTCTTCGACGGCAAGATCTTCGATCCGGCCAACCCGTCCGCCTATCTCGACAGCCTGAAGATCAAGGCCTCGGCTTGACCGCCGCAGACGGCGCATTGCGCCGTTTGTCGCCTCCCTGCGCAAGCGGCGCTCTCGCCGCTTGTCGCAAATCCCGACCATGGAGTTTTTCCCAGATATGTCGATCCAGACTATCGAGGACACAAAGGTGAAGACGTTCCCCGCGAAACCGGCGGAGGTCATCGCCTTAACCGCCAAGGCGTGGCGGCGCTTCGATCTGCTCGCCATCGCTGGCAAGCTGGCCAGCGCGTTGGTGCCACCGGCCATCGTCATCGCCCTCATGCTGGTCGTCTGGCAGATCGCCTGCTCGTCACCGACATCGAGCCTGCCGCCGCCGAGCCAGGTGTGGAACGAGGCCTACGATTTGATCGCGCATCCGTTCTTCGACAATGGCCCGCAGGACATCGGGCTCGCCTGGCGGGTGCTGATCTCGCTGCAGCGCGTTGCCATCGGCTTCGGCCTGGCGGCGGTCGTCGGGGTGGCGCTCGGCGCGCTGGTCGGCCAGTCGATCTGGGCGATGCGCGGCCTCGACCCGGTGTTCCAGATCCTGCGTACCGTGCCGCCGCTGGCCTGGCTGCCGCTGTCGCTGGCCGCGTTCCGCGATTCCAGCCCGTCGGCGATCTTCGTCATCTTCATCACCTCGATCTGGCCGATCATCATCAACACCGCTGTCGGCGTGCGCAACATCCCCGAGGACTATCGCAACGTCTCGCGCATCCTGCGGCTCAACCAGTTCGAATTCTTCGTCAAGATCATGGTGCCGGCCGCTGCGCCCTACATCTTCACTGGCCTGAGGATCGGCATCGGCCTGTCCTGGCTCGCCATCGTCGCCGCCGAAATGCTGACCGGCGGCGTCGGCATCGGCTTCTTCATCTGGGACGCGTGGAATTCGTCGCGGCTGCCCGACATCATCGTCGCGCTCGCCTATATCGGCGTCACCGGCTTCTGCCTCGACCGCCTGGTCGCGGCAGTCGGCGCCTTCGTCACCCGCGGCACAACGGCAAAGTGAGGAGAGGGGCGATGACGGCCTATCTGAAACTCGACCATATCGACAAATCCTTCGCCCGAGGCAACCAGGTCAGCGAGGTGCTGAAGGACATCCGGCTGACCATAGACAAGGGCGAATTCGTCTCCATCATCGGCCATTCCGGTTGCGGCAAGTCGACCTTGCTGAACCTGATTGCCGGGTTGACGAAGGTGTCCGCCGGCGCCGTGCTGCTCGAGGACAAGGAGGTCGACAGTCCCGGACCCGAACGCGCGGTTGTGTTCCAGAACCACTCGCTGCTGCCATGGCTGACCGTCTACGAAAATATCAATCTGGCGGTATCGAAGGTCTTCGGCCGTTCGAAGAGCAAGGCCGAGCGGCATGACTGGATCATGCGCAATCTCGACCTCGTTCAGATGGCGCATGCCAAGGACAAGCGTCCGGCGGAAATCTCCGGAGGCATGAAGCAGCGCGTCGGCATTGCCCGGGCGCTGGCCATGGAGCCGAAGATCCTGCTGCTCGACGAGCCGTTCGGCGCGCTCGACGCTCTGACGCGGGCGCATCTGCAGGATGCGGTTATGGACATCCATTCCAGGCTCGGCTCGACGACGATCATGATCACCCATGATGTCGACGAGGCGGTGCTGCTCTCCGACCGTATCGTCATGATGACCAACGGCCCGGCGGCGACCGTCGGCGAGGTGCTTGCCGTGCCGCTGACGCGGCCGCGCCGCCGCGTCGAGCTGTCTTCCGACCGCACCTTCCTGCGCTGCCGCGAGGCGGTGCTGAAGTTCCTCTACGAACGCCACCGCTTCGTCGAAGCCGCGGAGTAAGGCCATGACCGAAAAACGCGTCGTCATCGGCAACTGGCAATCTGCATCGGCAATGGGCAATCTACCGCATTGCACAAATATTATGCTGCTGTGCAAGGCATTCTGACTAATCTTTGATCCGCTGCCGGGCTCGGTCAAAAGTCGCGCGGCTGCGATCCGCATTGATTTCATTCGATAATCTAGAGCGCTGTCGAATTGGCACGCTTCCTGCTTTTCAGAATACAGGTCCGCAAGGGCCAAGTGACACGGCGTCCAATGGCGGGCGCCACAGGCAAAGCTGCCGCTCAGGTCAATATGCGATCCCGGATGGACGGGCGCGCGAAGACCTGACCGGCGGCTTTTTTTGTTTTGACGCAATCGACGGCGCTGGTCCCACACGGCGCCCAACCGGAGACGACGATGACGAAACGGATCGGAACTGGCGCGTCCCTCGCGGACTTCACGCGCCGCGATTTTCTGGCCAGCAGCGCGCTGACGGCGGCGCTGTTCACCGCGGCACTCCTGCTGTTTCCCGTCGGCGCCAAGATCGAAAGCAGGAACCTGACCGTGGCGGCCCCGGTCTCGTTGCACGCACCGATGCCGCATCGCTGATTCACCCACAAAATATCCGCGGTGCCTCCTACGCCGCAAACCGGAGCCAGACATTGACCGCAAATCTCCCAGCCGCGCCCAGCCAGGACAGTGCTCCCCGGCAGGCGCTTGTGATGTCCACCATCGCCTTCACCGTCTGCTTCGCGGTGTGGACGATCTTTTCAATCATCGGCGTGCGCATAAAGCAGGAACTCGGGCTGAACGAGACGGAGTTCGGCCTGCTGGTCGGCACGCCTATCCTCACCGGTTCGCTCGTGCGGATGGTGCTTGGTGTCTGGACGGACCGTTTTGGCGGACGGCTGGTCTACACCGCGACCATGCTTGCGGCGGCGGTCGCGACCTTCCTGCTGGCCTTTGCGCACACCTACGGGCAAATGCTGATCGCCGCGCTCGGTGTCGGGCTCGCCGGTGGCTCCTTCGCAGTCGGCGTCGCCTATGTTTCGCGCTTCTTCCCTGCCGGCAAACAGGGGACGGCGCTCGGCATTTTCGGTGTCGGCAATGTCGGGGCTGCGGTCACCAAGTTCCTGGCACCGTTCGTGCTTCTCTCCTGGGGCTGGCAGTCGGTCGCGCTGATCTGGGCGGCCGCACTCGTCGTCATGGCCGCCGTCTTCTGGTTCACGACCGGCGACGATCCGGTCATCCGCGAGCGCCGCGCCGGTAAGGCGGCACCGGCTCGAAGGTTCTGGGAGGAATTCGCGCCACTGAAGAACGTGCAAGTCTGGCGCTTCGCCTTCTACTACTTCTTCGCCTTTGGCGGGTTCGTGGCACTGTCGCTGTGGTTGCCGCGCTACCTGATCGGCGTCTACGGCTTCGGCATCGCGACCGCCGGCATGATCGGCGCAGCCTATTCGATCCCGGCAAGTGTCTTCCGCGCCTATGGCGGCGTGCTTTCCGATCGGATCGGCGCTCGCACCGTGCTCTATTGGACCTTCGCGGTGTCGTCCGTCGCGACGTTGATCCTGTCGCTGCCGCCCACGGATTATATCGTGCACGGCATTGCCGGGCCGATCGCCTTCCACTTCGCCATCGGGCCGGTGGCTTTCATCGCCGTCGCAAGCGTGCTCGGCTTCTTCATGAGCCTCGGCAAGGCAGCCGTCTACAAGCACATACCGGCCTACTATCCAGGCAGCGTTGGCGCGGTCGGCGGCGTTGTCGGCATGATCGGCGGGCTAGGCGGTTTCGTCCTGCCGATTGCCTTCGGCGCGCTCAACGACCTCACGGGCGTCTGGTCGAGCTGCTTCATGCTGCTCTTTGTCATCGTCGTCGCTTGCTTTGCCTGGATGCAGTTCAGCATTCGGCGGATGGAGCGCGCGGCATCTTCCGAAGCCCCAGCCCTTTCCTACGCGGCTGAGTGAGACCGGAGCGGATCAGGAATATGACCGAAAAACTCGTCATCATCGGCAACGGTATGGCCCCCGGGCGCATGCTGGAGCATCTCCTGGAAAAGGCGCCTGGTCGCTACCAGGTCACCATCTTCAACGCCGAGCCGCGCGTTAATTACGATCGCATCATGCTGTCGCCCGTTCTGTCGGGAGAGAAGGCTTATGAGGAGATCATCATCCACGGCGATGGCTGGTACATCGCCAACAACATCACCCTCTACAAGGGCCACAAGATCGTTGCCATCGACCGGGAGGCCAAGACCGTCACGTCCGATCATGGCGTCAGCGAGCCCTATGACAAGCTCGTCATCGCCACCGGCTCGGTGCCGTTCATCATCCCGGTGCCCGGCCACAATCTGCCCGGCGTGCTGACCTATCGCGATCTGGACGACGTCAGGGCGATGATGCTTGCCGCCCAGTCGCGGGCCAAGGCCGTTGTCATCGGCGGCGGTCTGCTCGGCCTGGAGGCGGCAGCCGGGCTGAATGCGCAAGGCATGGACGTCACCGTGCTGCATGTCATGCCGACGCTGATGGAGCGGCAGCTCGACCCTGCCGCCGGATATCTCCTGCAGCGCGCCGTCGAGCAGCGAGGCATCAAGGTCATCACCAAGGCCAACACGCAGGCGATCACGGGCAACGGCAAAGTCGAGCAGGTGGAACTTGCCGACGGCACCATCATTCCTGCGACGCTGGTGGTCATGGCGGTCGGTATCCGACCGAACGCCGCAATCGCCAAGGAAGCCGGCATTGCCGTCAATCGCGGCATCGTCGTCGATGCCGGCATGCGCAGCAACGATCCCGACATCTATGCGCTCGGTGAGTGCGCCGAGGTCAGTGGCCAGGTCTATGGCCTGGTCGCGCCGCTCTACGAGATGGCACGCGTCACCGCCAGCCAATTGGCCGGCGACGAGGCTGCTGCCTTCGTCCATTCGGACACGCCGACCAAGCTCAAGGTCACCGGCATCGAGTTGTTCTCGCTCGGCGATTTCGCCGACGGCGACGACCGCCAGGAAATCGTGCTGCGCGATGCTTCGGCCGGCGTCTACAAGCGGCTGGTGCTGAAGGACGACCGCATCATCGGCACCGTACTCTATGGCGAGACGGCCGACGGCGCCTGGTTCAACGACCTCAAGAAGAAGCAGACCGATATATCGGAGATGCGCGATACGCTCATCTTCGGCCAGTCCTACCAGGGGGGTGCCCCGCTGGACCCTATGGCGGCCGTTGCAGCCTTGCCGGATGATGCGGAAATCTGCGGCTGCAACGGCGTTTGCAAGGGAAAGATCACTGGCGCGATTACGGGGAAGGGCCTGACGTCGCTCGACGACGTGCGCGCTCATACCAAGGCGTCCGCCTCCTGCGGCTCGTGCACGGGGCTGGTCGAGAAGCTGATGGTGCTGACCATCGGCGACAAATACAATCCGGCGGCGGTGCAGCCGATGTGCGGCTGCACGACGCTCGGCCATGACGAGGTGCGCCGGCTGATCAAAGCCAAGAGCCTGAAGACCATTCCGGCGGTCATGCAGGAACTGGAATGGAAGACCTCTTGCGGCTGCGCCAAATGCCGGCCCGCGCTCAACTACTATCTCGTCTGCGACTGGCCGGACGACTATGCCGACGATTACCAGTCGCGCTTCATCAACGAGCGCGTCCACGCCAACATCCAGAAGGACGGCACCTATTCGGTGGTGCCGCGCATGTGGGGCGGTGTCACAAACGCCGCCGAACTGCGCGCCATCGCCGACGTCGTCGACAAGTTCGAGATCCCGATGGTCAAGGTCACCGGCGGCCAGCGCATCGACATGCTCGGCATCCGCAAGGAGGACCTGCCGGCCGTGTGGGCCGATCTCGGCCAGGCCGGCTTCGTCTCCGGCCATGCCTATGCCAAGGGCCTGCGCACCGTGAAGACCTGCGTCGGCTCCGACTGGTGCCGCTTCGGCACGCAGGATTCGACGGGGTTTGGCGTCCGCATCGAAAAATTCATGTGGGGCTCGTGGACCCCGGCCAAGGTCAAGATGGCGGTGTCGGGCTGTCCGCGCAACTGCGCCGAGGCGACCTGCAAGGACGTCGGCGTCATCTGCGTCGACAGTGGCTACGAGATTCATTTTGCCGGGGCCGCCGGCCTCGATATCAAGGGCACCGAAGTGCTCGGCCTGGTCAAGACCGAGGACGAGGCGCTGGAGCATATCGTTGCGCTGACGCAGATGTACCGCGAGCAGGGCCGTTATCTCGAGCGCATCTACAAATGGGCCAAGCGCGTCGGCATTCCCGAAATCAAGCGCCAGATCATGGACGATGGCGACAAGCGCAAGGCCTATTACGAGCGCTTCGTCTTCAGCCAGAAATTTGCCCAGGTTGATCCATGGTCGGAACGTGTTTCCGGCAAGGACAAGCACGAATTCCGGCCGATGGCCTCGGTCGGCTTTGCGCAGGCGGCGGAGTGATGGAGATGTCTGCGCGAGCCGCCCCCCTCTGGCCTGCCGGCCATCTCCCCCTCAAGGGGGGAGATCATCCTTCATCAAAGGTTCCGCCAATCTCCAACGCCGCAAGATGGGCGACAAAATCAACGCTGCCAATCTCCCCCCTTGAGGGGGAGATGTCCGGCAGGACAGAGGGGGGTGCCTTGGCGCATTCATATCAAGCAAAGGCAGCTCAATGAACTGGGTATCGATAGGCTCCCTCACGGACATCCCGCGCCGCGGCGCCCGCTGCGTCGCCACGCCCGAGGGGAAAATCGCTGTCTTTCGCACCGCCGACGATCAGGTCTACGCCATCGACGACCATTGCCCGCACAAGGGCGGACCGCTCAGCCAGGGCATCGTGCATAGCACGGCCGTGACCTGTCCCTTGCACAATTGGGTGATTTCGCTGGAGACGGGCAAGGCGCTTGGCGCCGACGAGGGCGCGGTGCGTACCATTCCGGTGCGGGTCGAAGGCGAGCTTTTGTTCATTGCGCTGGAAGCGCTGGCCAGCCGCGCGGCCTGACACATGGAAATTGAAGAAGCGCGCGAGGTGAGGACCACCTGCCCCTATTGCGGGGTAGGCTGCGGCGTGCTGGCGAAGGTCGCTGCGGACGGGCAAGTGTCCGTCCGCGGCGACCCCGACCATCCGGCGAATTTCGGCCGGCTGTGCTCCAAGGGCTCAGCGCTGGCCGAGACCGTCGACCTTGACGGCAGGCTGCTTCATCCGGAGATCCACGGCCGCCGCGCCGGCTGGGTCGAGGCGCTCGACCTCGTCGCCTCGACCTTCTCGCAAACCGTCGCCAAGCACGGTCCGGATTCGGTTGCCTTCTATGTCTCCGGCCAGTTGCTGACCGAAGACTATTACGTCGCCAACAAGCTGATGAAAGGTTTTATCGGCTCGGCCAACATCGACACCAATTCGCGGTTGTGCATGGCCTCTTCGGTCGCCGGCCATCGCCGTGCCTTCGGCGCCGATACGGTGCCGGGAACCTACGAGGATCTGGAGCTTGCCGACCTCATCGTGCTGGTCGGCTCCAACCTCGCCTGGTGCCATCCCGTGCTCTACCAGCGCATCGCGGCCGCGAGAGAGAAACGGCCGGAGATGAAGATCGTGCTGGTCGATCCGCGTCGCACGATGACCGCTGACATCGCCGACATGCACCTGGCGATCGCGCCGGATGGCGACGTTGCCCTGTTCACCGGCCTGCTGGCCTATCTCGGCCAGCACAATGCGCTCGACCGCGCCTATATCACGACGCATACGACCGGCTTCGGGCAAGCGCTTTTCGCCGCCTCCGCGCTCGACCTTGCCGAGGTCGCCGCTTCCACGGGCCTGAGCGAGGACGAGCTTGGCCGCTTCTACAGCCTGTTTGCGGCGACTGCGAAGACGGTGACCGTCTACAGCCAGGGGGTGAACCAGTCGTCGTCCGGCACCGACAAGGTCAACGCCATCATCAACTGCCATCTCGCCGCCGGCCGCATCGGCAAACCCGGCACCGGGCCATTCTCGGTGACCGGCCAGCCCAACGCCATGGGCGGCCGCGAGGTCGGCGGCATGGCCAATATGCTCGCCGCTCATATGGAAATCGAAAACCCGGAACATCGTGACCGCGTGCAGCGCTTCTGGAACGCGCCGACTGTGGCCGAAAAAACCGGCCTGAAGGCGGTCGAGATGTTCCAGGCGGTGGCGGACGGGCGCATCAAGGCGCTGTGGATCATGGCCACCAACCCGGTCGATTCGATGCCGGATGCCGATGCCGTCGAGGCGGCGATCAAGGCCTGCCCATTCGTCGTGGTGTCGGACGTGCTGGCCCAGACCGATACCGTGCGCCACGCCCATGTCCGGCTGCCCGCCGCCGCCTGGGGCGAAAAAGACGGCACCGTCACCAATTCCGAGCGCCGCATCTCGCGCCAGCGCGCCTTTTTGGACCTGCCCGGAGAAGTGCTGCCGGACTGGCGGATTGTTGCCGAGGTGGGCAAGCGGATGGGCTTTGGCGAGGCGTTTTCCCATGCCACGCCGGCGGAGGTGTTTGCCGAGCATTCCGCGCTGTCGGGTTTTGAAAATGATGGCGTGCGGGATTTCGATATTGGGGCTTATGCCGGGGTTGATGCGGAGGGGTATGAGGCGCTTGAGCCGTTCCAGTGGCCGGCGCCGAGCCAAGGCGCCCCCCTCTGGCCTGCCGGCCATCTCCCCCTCAAGGGGGGAGATCGGCTGTCATACGGGCGTTCGCTAATCTCCAGCGTCGCAGAACTGAGCGAAGCGCCGAAGCTGCCAATCTCCCCCCTTGAGGGGGAGATGGCCGGCAGGCCAGAGGGGGGCGCTCAGGCTGGACTTAAACCAGAAGGCGAAAATACCCGCTTCTTCGCCAACGGCAATTTCTACACACCCGACCGCAAGGCGCGCTTCATCGCCATCCGCCCCATCACGGAAATCCGCACCAGCCCCGACTATCCGCTGATCCTCAACACCGGCCGTATCCGCGACCATTGGCACACCATGACGCGGACGGGGAAAAGCCCGCGGCTTTCCCAGCACATCGCCGAGCCCTTCGTCGAAATCCACCCGGCGGATGCGCAGCGCTTCGGCATCGGCGACGCCGACATCGTACGCGTTTCCACCCCTCGCGGCGACGTGCTGGTGCGCGCGCTGGTGACGGTGCGCCAGCGTCAGGGCAGCCTGTTTGCACCGATGCACTGGACCGATCAGTTTGCGGCAAAGGGCCGGCTCGACACGCTGACCGCCCCGCTGACCGATCCGGTTTCCGGCCAGCCGGCACTGAAACATGTCGCGGCCCGCATCGAGAAATTCGCCGCGAAAGCCTTCGGCTTCGCCGTGATGCGCGAGAGGCCGGCGCATGTAGCAGCAGCTTACTGGGCGGTGGCCAAATGCAAGGGCGGCTGGCGGGTCGAGCTCGCCTTTGGCGATGACGATATCGACTGGGCCGGCTTCGCCGAATCCTTGTTCGGCACGTCACCAGGCGCCGAAATCCTCGCCTATCATGACCGCGACGCCGGCCAGCATCGCATCGCCGCCTTCGACGGCGACCAACTGTCAGGGGCCTTGTTCGTCGCGTCCGGACCCGTTGCCGCGTCGCGCGGCTGGGCGGCGGAACAGTTGAGTGCCGATCATGTCGACCGCCGCGGCAGGCTGGCGATCGTTGCCGGGCGGCCGGGCGGGATCGACGTCGACCGCGGCGCCATCGTCTGCTCCTGTTTCGGCGTCGGTACCAACCAGATCGCGGAAGCGGTGCGCCAGGGTTGCGGTAGCGTCGCGGCAATCGGCGCGGCCCTGCATGCCGGGACGAATTGCGGCTCCTGCCGTGCCGAGATCAGGGTCATCGTCGACGCACAAAGTCTTCAAGCAGCCGAGTGATTGTCCTGACCAAAGGGGCCTGCGCAACGGCGCCGGTTGGGCTATGGTGGCGCAAGCGTGCAGCGTCGAGCACGAATCGTCTTCAGTTAGGGTCATCCAATGGCAAATCCCCCGCGCCGACCGACAAATCCGATGACGGCCGCAGAAGCGGCTTTCAAGCCGGTGAAGAAGCCGGCTGCTCCGGTCCGTGAGCCCTCGGCCGCTCCAGGCGTCAGGGAGCTTGTTTCGATCCGGATCGACCGCGCCGTGCTGGATCATTTCCAGGAGGATGGACCGGGCTGGCAGGACCGCATCAACGATGCTTTGCGGCGGGCGATAGAAGGCAAGCCGACTGCCGGCGGTTCGGAAGACGAGTAGAGCCCATTGCTTCGTCATCCACGGGCGAAGCAAGGAGCGTAGCAACGCGGCGCAGACCAGAGGATGCATGCCGCGACTTCAGAGCGCTGCAGCGGTGCAGAATTCTGTTCCGCTGCATTCCACGGCAAAGGTCGCGGCATCCTTGGCGATTTTCTGCGCGGCATGGCAGAACAGGACAACCGTCCTGTATTCGACAAACCGGGCGCGGACGCCGGGCGCTTATTGGTCGGCGGCCTGACGCGGCCGCCGACCGGCATGCGTTGACCTAAAACCGTGTTCCCGGAGGAATATCATCGGCGGACGCTTTGGTTTGGCGGTCGAAAACGACTGCCAAACCCTTCTTGACGGCATGCGAGGCGACCATGTCATCGAGTTCGCGATCGGGAATGGCGGGTTTGAGGACCTGCCGGATGGCCCGATAGGCGTGTTCAGTCGACACATAGTCGTAGCGCTTTTTGCGCGCTTCCACATATTGCTCGATGAGAATGCCCAATCGGCGGGCGGCGACAGAGTCTGGTTGCTGCTGCAAAGGAGCCTCCTCAAGCGTCAATGGTTTGCAGACGCCAAGGGATGTAAAAACCCACGCCGCGAAAGTTAAGAGCTGCGTCCGGTTTGAGACCAAAAAATGTGCCGTCGACATTGACGACAAGGGTGCTCATGCAGCGAATGATGTCATCAGAAGCGCAGCTGAAGCACTTTGTATATGCTTGTATATGTAAGATCGTATGATAGCGTTCGAAACCGAAGCCGGCACCAGGAGGATCACATGCGCAACGCTTCTCTCTTCGATCTCTCCGGCAGGAAGGCGCTTGTCACCGGCGCAAGCCGCGGCATCGGGCGCAGCATCGCCGAAGCGCTCAGCGCGGCCGGCGCCGACGTTGCTGTGACGGCGCGTAGCCTGGCTTCGCTTGAGGAGACGACGGCAGCCATCCGCGCGGCCGGCGGGGTGGCGCATGCCATTGCACTCGACGTTACCGATGTCGGCCGCTGCCGGGCAGCAACCGCCGAGGCCGCCAGGCTGCTTGGCGGTCTCGACATTCTCGTCAACAATGCCGGGATGGAGGAGGTGCGGCCCTCGCTCGATGTCGACGAGGCGCTGTGGGACAGGATCGTCGACACGAATCTGAAGGGAGCGTTCTTCTGTGCCCAGGCCGCCGCGCGGCAGATGCGGGACGCCGGCCGGTCCGGCGCCATCATCAATCTGTGCTCGCTGACGTCCGAAGTCGGAATCCCCACTGCGGTGCCGTATGGCTCGTCGAAGTCGGGCCTTCTCGGCATGACGCGGGCGCTGGCGGCGGAGTGGGCGGAGCTTGGCATCCGGGTCAACGCCATCGCGCCGGGCTATTTCAGGACGGCGATGACCGACGTCTTCTATAGCAACGAGGCATGGCAGCAGTCGATGCTGGCCAAGATCCCGCAGCGCCGTTTCGGCGATCTTCGCGATCTGCACGGCATCGCCGTCTTCCTCGCTTCGGACGCCGCGGCCTACATCACCGGCCAGTCCATCCCGGTCGATGGCGGCTTTCTCGCCTCGATCTGATGCAGCGATTCGTCTCGGCAAGGATGATGGAAAAATTGCTGGCGACCATCATACATACATGTATATACTTTTGCCCGAGTGAAGCCTCTCGATGGCTTCGATCCTTGTTCCGGGTCGACCCGTCGGCCTGCAGAACTATGGCCGACCAACGCCAACCGTGATTGCGTTCGAAAAGTCCCAGGAGAACGAGCAGCCATGTCCGACATCAGCTTCCACGATTTGTCATCCATCGATGCCGACCAGCGCGCCAGTCTGCTGAAGCGCGCCGAGGCCGATCTGACGGTCTTCGTCGAAAAGGTCCGGCCGATCATCCAGGCCGTCAAGGACGAAGGCGACGCGGCCTTGATCCGGTTTGCCAGGGAACTCGACAAGGCCAATGTCGCTGAGGGCGAACTGCAGGTGTCGGAGAGTGAGTTCGACGCGGCGTTCGACAAGGTCGAAAGGGACGTCGTGGAGAGCATCCAGTTCGGCATCGACAATATCCGGCATTTCCATGAGGAGCAGAAGCCGGAAACGATGTGGCTCAAGGAAGTCCGGCCGGGTGCCTATGCCGGCGACAGGTACACGCCGATCGCGTCCGTTGCGCTTTACGTGCCGCGTGGCAAGGGCGCTTTCCCGTCGGTGACGATGATGACGTCGGTTCCGGCGGTGATTGCCGGCGTGCCGCGGATCGCCATCGTGACGCCGCCGACATCGGATGGTTCGGTGGATGCGGCGACGCTGGTCGCCGCGCGCCTCGCCGGCGTGGGGACCGTCTACAAATGCGGCGGTGCGCAAGCCGTCGCCGCCGTCGCCTACGGCACCGAGACGGTCAAGCCCGCGCTCAAGATCGTCGGACCCGGCAGCCCGTGGGTGGTGGCGGCCAAGAGCGTCCTGTCCTCGGTCATCAATACGGGTCTTCCAGCCGGCCCGTCGGAAGCGATCATCTTTGCCGATGACAGCGTCGACGGCGGGCTTGCCGCGCTTGATCTTCTCATCGAAGCCGAGCACGGGCCGGATTCGTCGGCCTATCTGGTGACGCACAGCCGCAAGGTCGCCGAAGCCGCATTGGCTGCAATCCCCGAACACTGGTCGCGGATGACCGAGCAGCGTGTCGAGTTCTCGCGCGCGGTGCTGACCGGCAAGCGCGGCGGCATCGTGCTGACCGCGTCGCTGGAAGACAGCTACCGCTTCATCAACGACTATGCACCCGAACATCTCGAGATCCTGTCGACGGAGCCGTTCGCGCATCTCGGGCGCATCACCGAGGCGGCCGAAATTCTCATGGGACCGCACACGCCGGTGACCCTTGCCAACTTCGTCCTCGGACCCAATGCCGTGCTGCCGACCAGCCGCTGGGCGCGAACCTACGGGCCGCTTTCGGTGACGGATTTCGTCAAGCGCTCGTCGGTCGGCTATGTCACCTCGGCCGCCTATCCGGAACTGGCGCTGCATGCCCGCAGGCTCGCCCGCTACGAAGGATTCAGCTCGCATGAGAACGCGGTCTCGGAAATCCGCGACCGCTATCTCGCCGGCTGAGCGGACACGATCGCGATGAAGGCCGCACGACTTTATGGACCCGGCGACCTGCGCGTCGAGGATATCGCCACGCCGGACGCGCCGGATGCGGGCTGGGTCAAGCTGAGGGTCGATGCCGCCGGCATCTGCGGTTCGGATCTACACAATTTCCGCACGGGCCAGTGGATAAGCCGGTCGCCTTCGACGGCCGGTCATGAGCTGACCGGCACGGTGATCGCCATCGGCGAGGGCGTCGACACCGTCGCCCTCGCCGACAGGGTGATCGCGGATTCCCGTTTCTGGTGCGGAGACTGCGCGCAATGTCGTGCCGGCAGGCGGCATCTCTGCGCGTCGCTGGGCTTCGTGGGTGAGATCTGCGACGGCGGATTTGCCGAACAGGCGGTGCTGCCCGCACGGCTTTTGCATGTCATCGATGCCGCGCTTGACGAGCGCGTCGCGGCGATGGCCGAGCCGCTTGCGGTGGCGCTGCATGCGGTGCGGCGGCTGCCGAAAACGGCAGGCGCCGTGCTTGTCGTCGGCTGTGGACCGATCGGTGGTCTTGCCGCGTTGCTGCTGTCGCGAACCTTCGCTGGCACCGTGCTCGTTGCCGACCGCAACCAGGCTCGCAGTGCCCGCGTGGCGCGGGTGACGGGGGCAACGATCGTCGATCTGAACCGGGACGCCATTGCCGCCGCAACCGCCAATGCCTCGCTGCTCGCGGCCGTTGAGGCGACCGGCAGCGTGGTGGCCCTCAATCAGCTGCTCGGCGTTCTCGATCCCGGCGGTACGGTCGCCATGGTCGGCATCTTCCATGACCGTCTCGACATCGATCCCAACAGTCTGGTCGAACGCGAAATCGGATTGCTGGGATGTCATGCCTTTGCCGACGAACTGCCCGAGGCTGTGCGGCTGCTGGGTGAACTCAGCGAACCGCTGCTGGCCCTGATCGACCAAGAGATCGGCCTGGATGACATTCCAGCCGCCTATGAGCGGCTGTTGGCGGGGCGCAGCGACGGCTTGAAAACAATCATCCGCATGCGGCAACCTGTCGAGCAGTCGTGATTTCCGATAAATCGCCGGAAAGGACTTTTGAAATGATCACTTTGCCCGATACGGCCAGCCCTCTCTACGAGAAGGTGAAGGACTACATCCTGACCAACATCGGAAAAGGCCAGTGGAACAAGGATCGCAAGCTGCCGTCCGAAAATGAGTTGGTGGCTTCGCTCGGCGTGTCGCGGATGACGGTGCACCGGGCCTTGCGGGAACTGACCGCGGCGGGATTTCTGACCCGGCTGCAAGGTGTGGGGACCTTCATTGCACCGCCGCGGCCGCAATCGACGCTGATCGAGATCAACAACATCGCGGCGGAAATCGTCGAGCGCGGCAACAGGCATCGTTCCGAAGTCCTCGTCCTCGAAACTATCATGCCGACAAAGGAACTGACGCTGTCGTTCGAGTTTCCAAAGCGTGTCTCGATCTATCATTCCGTCGTCGTCAATTTCGAGAACGATCTGCCGGTGCAGTTGGAAGAGCGCTTCGTCAATCCGAGCCTCATCCCCGATTATGACAAGCAGGATTTTTCGAAGACGGCGACCTATGACTACCTCATGCAGAAAACCCCGGTGACCGAGGTCGAACACATCATCTCGGCGATCCCGGCGGATGCCGAGACAGCGCGGCATCTGGGCATCGATGTCGGCGCCTGCTGCCTTTTCCTGCATCGCCGGACATGGACGGGTGCGGTGGTGGCGACGATCAGCAAGCTGACTTATGCCGGCAGCCGCTATTCGCTCGGCAGCCGCTACTCCCCTTCCAAAAACAGCTGACGGAATCATGGCGAATGCAAGCAGGAGCGATTTCGTTGCCAATGTATATACATGTACTGATGAGAATGGTTTCGCCCTCGGCTAACGAACTGGCTGGAAGGAGCGACAGATGACGCAGACACCCAGCCGCACGGCGTGGATCCGGGCTCTCGCGCAGCATGATGTTGCCGAGGCACAAAGTGCGCTGTCGGCATTGCTGGGCGACCTGTTCGAGATGACCCCCCGCAATGTCCGCATCAACTTCGACAAATACAGCCTCAATTCGTTGAACGGCTTCTTCGAAGACGACGGCAAGGCCTACTTCTTCAAGTTCCATCAGGAGGAGCGGGAAGAGGCGATGACGGGCGAGTACTACCGCGCCGAGATTCTGTCGCGCGCCGGCCTGCCGGTCGATCAGCCGGTGCACATGTCCGCCCAGCCGGGCGAGCAGATCCTTGTCTATCGCCGCCGCACGGATCCGAGATTTTCGGATGTGCTGTTCGCGCTGGATGCCGAAGATGATGGCGAGAAGCGGCAAGAGGCGGTTCTTGCCGAGCGCGACCTGTCGGCAAGGCTGCTCAAGGTCTATCTGGAGACGCTGCATCCGGTGACTGTCGAGGATGTAGCGGCGGAGCCGATCCACAGGCTTTTTCATGAGCGGCTGATCGATGCCGAGACACGCTCGTCGCCAGGCGGCCGGCTGGCCGATTTCTATGTCGGCAAACCGTTTGTCTTCCCCGGTGTGGAACTGGATTGGGATCGGTTTTCCCGGCTGAAATTCGTCATCAACGGCCAGCGCTACACCAGCAGCATCAGTGAGCTTTTCGACGCCGCGGCGGTGCGCTTGCGGCCGGAGCGGCTTGCCGACGCGGGCGGCGTGGTCGCGCATGGCGACGCCCACAACGCCAATGTCTGGTACACGGCGAAGGCGGGAAGGGCGGAGCTGTCTTTCTTCGATCCCGCCTTTGCCGGCTCGCATATCCCGACGCTGCTGGCGGAGGTGAAGGCGACGTTCCACAATATCTTCGCCCACCCGTTCTGGCTCTATGATCCGGCGACCGCGACAGAGGCTTTTCGCGCTCAGGCTCGGCTGGACGGAAACCTGCTCCATGTCGACACGGACTGGGACCTGAGCCCGATCCGCCAGGATCTGCTGGAGGTCAAGGCGACAGACCTGTGGCGGCCATTGCTGCTGGAACTGAAACGACGCGGCATGCTTCCGGCCGATTGGCGGGCGGTGCTGCGCTCAGGGCTGTTCCTGTCGCCGACGCTGGTCATGAACCTGCGCGCCGGCGCGCGCAGTCACACGCCGGTCTCCTCCCTCATTGCCTTTTCAGTCGCGGTCATGGTCGGCAGCGAACCCGTTGCCGGAGCCGATCGGGTGACCGATTTCCTCGACCGCATCGATCCGGAAAAAGCTTGAAAATTGAGTCTTTCCAACTTGTATATGCATGTATGTATTTTAGCCTTGACATCCGCTCCCGCTGACGCTGAAATATCCTTGCACTTTCACCATGAAGTGGCAGGTAAGACGCCGAGGCACAGTGCCGCAAGAGCAGAAACCCGCAGTCTCACCAGACCGGCTACCTGGGTTAGAAAAAGCGGTCTGATCATCAAGGGGAACAAAGATGATGCGTAACCTAACAGGACAATTTCGCGCGCTCGTGATGGCCGCCGCGATCGGACTCGCCGCCGCCCCGGCAGCCTACGCGGCCGATGCGGCCATTCCCACCACGCCCGAGGCGGGGTCGTTCAAGATCGGCATCGAGCCCTGGCTTGGCTATGGCCAGTGGCATGTCGCCGAGGCCAAGGCGCTGTTCAAGGCAAACGGGCTGACGGACGTCCAGATCGTCAACTTCGCCGAGGACAAGGACATCAATGCAGCACTTGCAAGCGGCCAGCTCGACGCCGCCAATATCGCCACCCACACGGCTATGGGCATGGTTGCTGCCGGCCTGCCGGTGAAGATCGTGCTGCTGCTCGATGTCAGCATGACCGCCGACGCCATCATCGCCGGCAAGGACGTCACCTCCATCGCAGACCTCAAGGGCAAGCAGGTCGCCTTCGAGGAAGGCACGACGAGCGACATCCTGCTCAAATACGCACTCGCCAGGAACGGCATGTCGATCGACGACGTGAAGCCGGTTCCGATGCCGGCGTCCGACGCCGGCAGCGCCCTGATCGCCGGCCAGGTGCCGGTCGCGGTGACCTATGAACCGTACCTCACCGTCGCCATGGCACAGAACAAGGATCTCAAGCTGCTGTTCACCGCCGGCGAGGATCCCGGCCTGATCAGCGACGTGCTGGTGGTGCGCGACGAGGTGATCAAGTCGCGGCCCGGCCAGGTGCTGGCCATGATCAAGAGCTGGGACGCGGCGCTCAAGGATTACAATGCCGACACATCAGGTGGCCGCACCATCATCGCCAAGGCGGTCGGTTCGGACGTAAAGGACCTCAACACCGCCTTTGACGGCGTGCGCTATTACTCGCTCGCCGAAAACAAGACGGCGCTCACCGGCGACTTCACCACCAAGACCTTCGCCGATGTCGAAGCGGCCGCCAAGAACGCCAAGCTGCTGCAGGCCGATGTGACGCCGGAGCAGATGATCGACCCGTCCTTCGTCAAGGCGGCGGAATGACCAAGGCCGGATCGCGGTGGTGACGCAGATGCCCGGGGAGCCCCCCGCGAAAACGGGTCCGGCGCACTCCGCGCCAAGCCCCATCGCGAAACCGGCGCGCCGCCGCCGATCCTCCGGGATCGGCGTGCCCATCGCCAGGTCGCGTTTTCTGACCATCGCGGTGGCTGTCTTTGTCGGGCTTGGCCTTGCCTGGTGGGCGGCGACCGGACTGGGATTGGTGAAGCCCATCTTCCTGCCGTCGCCGGGCAGCGTCGCGACGCAGATCGCCAAGCTCGCGGCTGACGGCACGTTGTGGCTGGACCTCAAAGCCTCGATGTATCGCATTTCCATCGGCTTCCTCATCGCCTCGGCACTGTCGATACCGATCGGTGTGCTGATCGGCAGTTTCCGTTCCTGGGAAGCGGCCATCGAGCCGCTGGTGGATTTCATCCGCTACATGCCGGTCGTCGCCTTCGTGCCGCTATCGATCCTGTGGGCGGGCACCGGCGATTCGCAGAAGTTCCTGATCATCTTCATCGGCACCTTCTTCCAGCAGGTGCTGATGATCATGGACAATGTGAAACGGGTTCCCGCCGATTTTATCGGCCTTGGGCGCACGCTCGGTCTGCCGGATCGCAAGATCCTGACGCGCATCGTCGTTCCCAGCGCCTTGCCGGGCATCTGGGATACGCTGCGCATCAGCCTCGGCTGGGCATGGACCTGGCTGGTGCTGGCCGAACTCGTCGCGGCGACATCGGGTCTCGGCTATCGCATCACCGTGTCGCAGCGCTATTTCCAGACCAACACCATCATCGGCTACATCCTGCTGCTTGGCGTGCTTGGCCTCATCACCGATCAGGTGATGAAGGCGCTGGAAAAGGTGCTGTTCAAGCAAGAGGGCCGCTCGCAATGAGGTCCAGCCGATGAGCCCCCCCAAATTGCGGATCGCCGGTCTCCACAAGAGCTTCGGCACCGGCGAGCGGCGCAAGGAAGTGCTGCGCGATATCAACCTCGATCTTGCCGACAATGAGTTTGTCTCGCTGGTCGGGACATCGGGCTGCGGCAAGAGCACGCTGCTGTCGATCGTCGCCGGGTTGCAGGATTTCGACGCCGGCGATCTCAGCATCGACGGCGCGCCGATCCTGCAGCCGGGTCTCGACCGTGGCGTCGTCTTCCAGTCCTACACGCTGCTTCCCTGGCTGACGGCGCGGCAGAACATCGAGTTTGCCCTCAAGGCCGCCGGTTACGACCGCGCGACCTGCCGCAGGATCGCGCTGGAGCATCTCGAACTCGTCAAGCTGTCGGATAGTGCCGACCGCTATCCGGCCGAACTCTCGGGCGGCATGAAACAGCGCGTTGCCATCGCGCGTGCGCTTTCCTATCGGCCCAAGATGCTGTTGATGGACGAGCCCTTCGGCGCGCTCGATGCCTTGACCCGGCACCAGATGCAGGAGCTGCTGACCCAGATCTGGGAGGAACACAGGTTGACCGTCCTGTTTGTCACCCATGACGTGGAGGAGGCCGTCTATCTGTCGGACCGGATCGTCGTCATGGGGATCGGCCCGGGGCGCATCACGCAGACCTTCAATGTCGACATCGAGCGTCCGCGCCGCGAAGAGGTGATGGAAAGCCCTGTATTCATGGATCTGCAGCGCGGCGTGCACAAAGCCATTCGCGAAGGCTCGAAACACCCCGAAATGGCGTAGCATCCGGGCGGTCAAACAATTCGTTGGTCCCACATATCAGTCAGGAATCAGGGGCCGTGGGGACCGCATAGACCGAGCGTCCACGCGACGGTTCCGCAAAAGTCGCCGACATACCCATGGTAGCTGCCGTAACCATTGTAGTAGCTGTCCATCCGGCTATTGTCGCCCGCCGAGTTGTCGCCCGTCCAACCGCCGCCAACCCACACGTCAGACCGTAGATATTCCCGGTGAACCACGTGCCGATGCTCGCCGCCACGATGTGCCGCGGCATGCCGGACAGAATGGTGCCTGACGACCGCGGCATCGGCGACAGTGCTAAAAGAGATCGCGCTCGCGGCCGCCAAGACAATGGCACCGGTGAGCATCATCTGCCGTTTCATGAGGATGCCTCCTGTTCATGCGAGACATGCACGGGACGAAAACGGATTTTGCACCCACACGTTCCTTCACAAAATCGGGACAAGCGATCTTTGGACAACGGCCGTATTGCGCAATCGCCGCTTGCTGGCCGCACTCAGGTCGCTTTGCCGAGCGCCGCGTCCATTGCCATTTCTTCCCCAGAAATGTCATCGAACGAAGCGTAGTTCATGTTGTAGAGGCGGGCGTAGAGGCCTTTTCTGGCCATCAGCTGTTCGTGGTTGCCGCTTTCGACGATCTCGCCGTTTTGCAGCACGATGATGCGGTCGGCGCCGCGGATGGTGGCCAGACGATGGGCGATGACCAGCCCTGTGCGGCCTTCCAGCAGTTTGACCAGCGCCTTCTGGATCAGCATCTCGGTGTAGGAATCGATGCTGGCCGTGGCTTCGTCGAGCACCAGGATCTTCGCATCCGCCACCAGGGCGCGCGCAAAACTGATCAGCTGGCGCTGGCCGAGCGAGAGATTGCCGCCGCGCTGCTCGAGCTCGGTGTCGTAGCCGTCGGGCAGGTTCTCGATGAAATCATGCGCGCCGACGGCCTCCGCGGCACGCACCACCTCCTCACGGCTGGCTGATGTCTTGTGATAGCGGATGTTTTCCAGCACCGAGCCGGAGAACAGGAACGGCTGCTGCAGCACCATCGCCACCTGATCGCCGAGCGAATCCTGCGTCAGGTCACGCACATCGTGGCCGCCGACCAGGACCTCACCCGACCAGACATCGTAGAAGCGATGCACCAGCGCCATCGAGCTCGACTTGCCCGATCCGGTCGGGCCGACCAATGCGACGGTCTCGCCCGGATTGACGCGGAAGGAGATGTTCTTCAGCACCGGCTGGTTCTGCCGGTAGCCGAAGGTGACGTTCCTGAACTCGACCGAGCCGTCCATGTCGCGCGACAGGGCGACGGCGCCTTGCCTGTCACTGACATCGACGGGAACGTCGAGGACTTCGGAGATGCGCTGGCCCGAAGCCATGGCGCGCTGCATGACGCTGTACTGCATGGTCAGCGAGCGGATCGGGTCGAAGAAGCGCTGGATGTAGAACAGGAACGCCACCATGACGCCGATGTCGAGGCTGTGCGAGAGCACCATCGAACCACCGACGACGATGACCGTCGCCATGGCGATGCCGGTCAACGTGTCGACGATCGGCACCATCACCTGCGCATATTTCGCCGAGCGCAGATGGGCATTGAGATTGGCCAGCACTTTCTCGTCGTAGAGGTCGAAATTGACGTGCTGACGCTCGAGGCTCTGCACCGTGCGCACGCCATGGATGCCTTCGGCCAGCGCGCCGTTGGCGATCGAGTTGGTTTCGTGCGCGGCCATGAAGGCGACCTTGGCGCGCGGCAGCCAGAACAGGCGCACGATGAACAGCACCGGCATGGTCGACAGCGTCAGCAACCCTAGCCGGAAATCGAGCCACAAAAGCACGCTGACAATGCCGAACAAAAGCACGATGTCGCCCACCGACATCACAGACGTCTCGAGGAATTCCTGCATCGAATTGACGTCGCCCTGCAGGCGCGACATCAGCCGGCCGACCTCGGTCTTGTCCATGAAACTCAGCGAGACCCGCTGCAGGTGGCTGAACATGGCACGGCGCAGGTCGGACAGCACGTTCTCGGCGACCTTGCCGACGACGCTTTCCTGCACATAGCTGGCGGCATAGTTGATTAGGATGATCGCTGAGAAAGCCCCGATCGCGGCGATCATCACCGACTGGTCGAGCCTGCCCGCCGTCATGCCGTGGTCGATGGCGTAGCGGATGACCAGCGGGATCGCCAGTTGCGTCAGCGTGAACACCAGCACTGCAGCGACCGAGATGAAAATCCGGCTCTGGTACGGCCTCACGAAGCTCCAGATACGCCTGATGATGCGCGGATCGTAGGCTTTGCCGAAAACCTCTTCCTCGTCGCGGTGCGAGCCCACGACCGCCTTTGTCGGCCGCCCGCTGGTGTCTTCCTTGTCGTCGTCGTTCTGTGTCGACATCACGCGGCTCCCGCCACGGACCGGTCGTCCTCCGGCCGCAGCTGCAGGTCGTAGAGGGCGCGGTAGCGTCCGCCGAGCGCCAGCAGTTCCTCATGCGTGCCGCGCTCGACGATCCGGCCGCCCTCGACGAACAGGATCTGGTCGGCATGCATCAGCGAGCTCAGCCGATGCGAGATGATCAGCGTGACGCGATCCTTGGCAAAGCGCTTCATCGCCGCCCGGATACGCTGCTCGGTGCCGGCGTCTATTGCCGCGGTCGAATCGTCGAAGACCAGCACCGATGGCCGCAGCATCAGGCTGCGGGCGATGGTCAGGCGCTGCCGCTGGCCACCGGAAAGCGACGCACCGCGTTCGCCGACGACCGTGGTGTAGCCCGCCGGGAGACCGATGATGTAGTTGTGCAGCTGGGCGTACTCGGCCGCCTGCCCGATGCGGGTCTCGCGCGCCCAGGGATTGCCGTAGGCGATGTTGTTCTCGATCGAGGTGGTGAACAGGAACGCATCCTGCTGCACGACGCCGACGGCCTTGCGCAGCGATTGCAGCGTCACCTCACGGATGTCCTGGCCATCAATGGTGATCGCACCTGACGTGACGTCGTAGAAACGCGGGATCAGGTGCGCGATGGTCGACTTGCCGCTGCCAGGCGGGCCGACAATGCCGATGGTCTCGCCGGACCGGGCCTCGAATGAGATGCCCGACAGCGTCGGCCGGCCGCCCACGCCCTCGTAGCGGAAGCCGACATTGTCGAAGCGCAGCACGCCGTCGGTAACGACGAGGTCCTTGGCGCCAGCCGCGTCCTCGATGTCGAGCTCAGCGTCGAGCAACTCGAACAGGCGGGTGCCGCAGGTCGAGGCGCGCGCGAAGGAGTTGACCATCAGGCCGAGCTGGCGCACCGGCATCTGCAGGATGGTCATGAAGGTGAGAAACTGGGCCAGCGTGCCGACGCTGATTTGGCCCGCAATCACCTTCTGGCCGCCGAACCAGAGCACCAGGCCCATGGCGGCCAGGAAGGAGAAGTTCATGGCGCTGGTGTTGGCGACGCGGATGTCGACGCGCTGATTGGCAAGCTCCAGCGCCGACAGCTTGGCGCGGTCGAATTTTTCGAGCTCGTGCCGCTGCGCCGCGAAGGCGCGCACGACACGGATGCCCCCGAGATTCTCGTCCATCACCCGGCTCAGCACCGAGAGGCGCTCCTGCAACGTTAGCCAGGTGCTGCGCAGCGCCAGCTGGGTGACCGAGGACCGCCAGGCGACGAAGGGCACGAAGCTCAGGCTGAGCAGCCCGAGTACGAGGTCGGTGCTGATCAGCAAATAGGCACCGACGCCGATCAGTACGCCGAGCAGCACGACGCGCAGGATGCCGGTGGAAAAGAACATGCGCACGCCGTCGAGATCGAGCAGGCCGAGCGTGATCAGATCGCCGGTGTGGACCCTGTCGTGGTAGGCAAAGCTCAGGCGCTGGATCTTCTCGTAGAAGGCCAGGCGCAGTTCATAGCCGGTTCGGTGGCCGACGGCCTCGCCATAGTAGTTTTGCGCCATGGTGAAAAGACCGCGCAGGATGCTGACGACGAGCAGCGTCAGCGCCGTGCTCCACAGCGCCTGCTCCGCGGCAGTGCCGGCACCCGCGGCCATGACGCCTTGCGCCTGGTCGATGGCGCGTCCCAGCAGGCGGGGAATGAAAAGCTGCAGCGTCGCGGCAATGAAGGTCGAGGCGATGGTGATGGCGACCTGCCAGGGATGGCGCAGCGTCATGCGCACGATGCGGAGCAAGGTGCTGAGGCCCTTGCCCCAGGAGGCTTCCGCCACATGGGCAAACGATTTGCCGCGCTCCGGCGCGCCGCCGATTGCTTGCGTGTTCAAGGAAAAATATCCAAGCCAATCCGGATCTTAGCCCGGACTAATAAAGCAGACTCAATTCAGATGATATGATGGTACGCGCGTCCGAGTTGACCGTTCAAGAGCCAATTCGGGTATCGCACTATACCTGATCGGAAACGCGCTACCGCGAGTGCGATCCGATGCATGACCGGGCGCCAGCGCCGGCACACGCCGCAAGGGGTGGAATCCTGCTCACCTTGTTGGGGCGCTAGCCGACAACGCCAGCGGCCGGCGATCCGCAAAACGACGGCCGGACAGCATGCAAGCCGCCTGTCCGGCCGGAACTCCAGCTGCTAGGCAGGTATCAGGACGGCGATACGATGCACGCCGACCTCTTTGCTTGTATTCGTCGCCTCGTCGGTCTTGCCCTTGGCGCAGGTGTACATGTCACCTGTCTTGAGCTTGAATTCCTTGTCTGCCTTCTTGATGGTGAACGCGCCGGAAGTGATCGTGCAGACCATGTCGTTGTCCATCACGGTTTGAGGCACGTGTGCTCCGGGCTGAAAGACTATGTCGACAATCGAGATGCTCTTGTAGGCGGGAATGTCGGCGTTGCCGGTGCCGACCTCAACCAGTCTGACACCGGGCGCAATCTCCTTGCCTTCTTTCGGGCCGTATTTCTTGGCCTTCGCGGATGCCGTCAGGGCAAAAAAAGGCGTCGCCGCGGCAGCCGTCATACCGAGGGCAATTGCAGACCTGCGATTCATGGTTTTCATCGCGTCCTCCCATTGGTTGGTCACGCACGAAGGTGCATGGCGATGATATATTAGCACAAACGCATTTACTTGTATGCGAAGAAGCGCCGAAGTCCATCTCGGCGGTAGAACTCCGGGCTTCCGGTTACGGCAAGTCAGTACGCCGCGACAATTTCACATGCCGCCGCCGCAGCCGTCGGACAGGTCCCAGACATCGACGATCTGCTTGCCGATGAAGCCGTGCTCGCGGATCAGGTATTTCGCCAGGCCGCCATACACTTTCCAGCGCCAGCATTGGCAGCAGCACGGACCCTTCTCCTCGGAATTTGCCATCGCATAGTCGTAGATCCGCTGTTCGGCGCTGGTAAGTGTCACATCGTAGTAAGGCATCATCTTCTGCGCGACGCCCGCCGGGATATCGTACGGATCGCTCGGGATCATCGCGATGTCGCGGTATCTGGCCAGGCCGTTCACCTGCTCGACATAGCGCTTCATTTCCATCGGGCTGCAGCACGAGCCCTTGATCCGCGAGGTGCTCGGCATGGTGGCGATCGACTCCGTAAATTTGGCCGAACATGTGCTGTTGCCGTTTTCGCTGAGGTCTTTGAAGCGGCTCGCCAGACCTGGATCCTCCGCGGCGATTGCCAATTCCGTATCCCTGAGGAAGCCAATAATCGCGGCGGTCCCAAAAATGCCGCCCAGAACCGTTCGTCGACTGGGGTGCGATATCTGGCTCATTTGGCGGACCTGGCCTGCTCGACCAGGCTCTTCATGGTCGCAAGATCGGTCGCGCCCGGGAAAATCTGGTCGCCGACGACGAAGCCCGCCATGATCGGCGCCACCTGGCGGCTGCGTTGCAATGGCCAGCATGAGGGAACGGGCCATTTTGCCGGAAACTCCGCCGAATTGCCCTGAATTATAGATCATAGGGTTCTCCTTCCTTCGGATGATGCTTCAGAAAAGGTTCTTTAATTTCGCCAGCCAGCCCTCTTGCTGTTCGTGATGCGGCCGCTCGATGCTATTGGTCAGCGCATTGACCAAGGTGACGAGATTGATCGGTGCGAAATCCAGGCCATGGAAATTCGCGCGCCAATGGCCCTCCTTGTCGATCACATGCGTGACGATGCCGTGCGCCTGAATGCCGTCGTCCGTTTTGGTGAATTTGTGGCCAAAAGCTTCCGCCAGCGTGCGGGTGGCGTCCTCCGGCTGGTCCTGGGGCGTGGTCAGGAACACCCAATTGACGGGATCGAGCCCATGCGTTGGCCCGTACTTTCGCATCACGTCTGGCGTGTCTCTCGTCGGATCTGTGGTGATGCTGACAAAGGTGACCTGGTCCTCCATCGGCGTGCCGTTCACCATTTTCTGGATCTCGGCGATCTTCTCGGCATGCAATGGACAAACGTCCGTGCACGATGTGTAGATGAAATGGAGGATAACAACCTTGCCACGCAGATCAGCCAGCCGCACCATGTGCCCGTCTGCGGTGCGCAGCGTGAAGTCGGGCGCGGGTTTGTCGATCTGCTGGAAATACTTTTCGTCGCCCTGAAGCGTGGTGTCGAGTTCTTCGAGCGAGTGCGCTTGCGCGCCGTGGACGAAACCCACGACCAGGGCAGCCACGGAAATCAGGCACCGCAGGAAATGCATCCATTCTTGGATACGGACTGGCATCAACTGTTGCCTTTCAGATCGGCGGGCACCGTTGTCGGACCATCGGTGACCTCGTCCGCTTTGGGGGAACCGTCTTCGGCCGGACAGGCGCGGCCTGTCATCTTGTGCATGCAGAGGCCAAGCGCGCACATTGCGACGCAGGGCAAAACGCTGAGAAGCAGCGGCGCGACGCCCGCCGCGACCAGCCAGCTCCAGTTGAATGCAAGGCCTGCGACGATCACGGCCGCCGCCAATGCGGGGAAGCCATGTCGGCCGCCGAGATAGTAGCGAATGGAGGCGAGGACATTGCGACCGAACGAGGCCTCCTTGGCTCGGATCAGTTCTGTAGTGGTCACAGTGAATTCCTTCTCAGTTGGCAGCGAAATAGCTGCGGATGAAGTCGGCCATGTCGGGAGCATCCCATTCAGCCGGACCAATCAGGCGGCCGACCTCCTTGCCTTGGCGATCGATCAGCAATGTCATGGGAAGGCCGGGGGCGCCGAGCGTGAACATCGCCTTGCCCGACGTGTCGATGTTGAGGGCGAGATGCTCGATGCCGATCTCGGCGAAGAACTTTTTCACCTTGTCCGGTCCGCCGCGATCCATCGACAGCGCGACGACCTCGAAGTCCGGCCCACCGAGTTTGGCCTGCAGCCTGTCGAGCGTCGGCATTTCCTTGCGGCAGGGAGCGCACCATGTCGCCCAGATGTTGAGCAGCACGATCTTGCCGGAAAAATCGGCGAGCGTTTTGGGTTGCCCATCGCCATCCTGGAACTGAATCTCCGGAAGCGGCTGCGGGCTCGCTTGAACGGCAAAATTCTGCGGCGGCTCGCCGGCCGTCGCAGATCCAGGCACCGCGAGCAGTGCGCCGAAGAGAGCGAGAGCGACCATCTTCATGGCTGTTGCTCCTTCGACTCGGGCCGAAGGTCCGCGCGGCCGCTTGGGATTTGCCGACCTGTCAGCGAGTATTTTCCGAGCGCCGCTACGCCGAGCAGCAGGAGCAACGGCACGAGAAACCCGGCAAAGGATCAACATCATGGCGAGCCAGGTTCGGGCAGGGCAATCCGACATATCGGCAGACATCGCGATTGCCTTTCAGTCCGTCGCGTAGACGGTGGGCGCCTTGCCGTCCTTGGTGAACGCGTAGACGATGAAGGGGCCGGCCTTCTCGCCACCCATCCCGGGAGCACCGGTCGGCATGCCGGCCAGCGTGATGCCGGTGATGGCGGGCCGCTCCGTCAGCAGTTTCTTGACGATATCGACCGGCACCAGGCCATCGACGACATAGCCGTCGACCATCAGCGTGTGGCAGCCTTCGAGGTCCGCCGGCACACCGGCGTCACTGCTGATCTGGGACAGATTGTTGACGGGCTTAATGTCGACCTTGAAACCGTTGTGTTCCAGATAGTTGGCATAGGATTCGCAGCAGCTGCATTGCGGGTTCTTGTACATCACCGCGTTGATGGTCGCCGCGACAGCTGGCAGCGGCATGGCGATTGCGACTGCAAAAGCGGCGAGAGAGTAAGTCAGTTTCATTGCAGTTCTCCTTGTTGTCTTGACGTTGTTGACGAGAAAATCAGGTCACTCGAAACACCGTCATGAGGCCGGCCATCTGGTGGTCGGCGACATGGCAGTGCAGCATCCAATCGCCGGGATTGTCGGCGACGAAGGCGCATTCGATCGTGTCCTTGGGAGCCAGCAGCACCGTGTCCTGCCATTGCCGGCGCGGCACCGTCGAACCATTGCGCGCAAGCACCAGCATGCTGAAGCCATGGACATGCATCGGATGCCACCAGGCAGTTTCGTTGCGCATTGTGAGATGACAGGTTGCGCCGCGGGGCAGGGTGAACTGCGGCGCCATGCCGACGTGGCCGTCACCGGTCATCGACATGCCGTTGATCGCCCAGGCAGCGCCACCCTTCATGCCGGGTGTCGCCATGCCCATCATGCCGCCGACGCCGGCGAGCTTGCCGCCACCCATCATGCCGCCTTGCAGGACGATCTCCTGGCGCTCGGTGCTTGCGAGATCGGGTTGCTGCAACGGGTTGCGCGGCAGGCCAAGCGGCGTACCGAGAGGATGGGCCCGCAGCGGCGATGCCCCGTCATAGGCAAGCGTGGTCAGCGTGTAGGCGAGGCCGTCGTAGAAGTCGTCGATCACCGTGTAATGCTTGCCTGGGTCGCCCTGCATATCGATCACGACATCGATGCGCATGGCAGGTGCCAGAACAAGACGGCCGTCCTCCGGTTCATGCGGATCACAGGGCTGGCCGTCGATCGCCACGACGACCGGGCGGTGGCCTTCGAAGCGCAGTGCCATGATGCGGGCAAGCGAGGCATTGGCCAGCCGCAGCCTGACGCGTTCGCCCGCCCTTACGCTCTGGTCGGCCGGCGCCGTGCCGTTGATGGTGACGACGTTGCCGACGCGGCCGGACATCGCCGCGTCCATCGCGCTGCCGAAGCCGGGCGCCATCTGACCGTCGTCGGCAAGCCGCCAGTCCTGCAGCAACCACAAGAGGTCGCGGTCGACGGTAACGGGTTCGGTCTCCTCGACAATGAGGGCGCCGGCGAGCCCGCGGCCGAGCTGTACAAGGCTGTTGGCATGCGGATGGTACCAGAAGGTGCCGGCGTCGGGCGGCGTGAATTCATAGACGAAATCTTCTCCCGGCTTGATCGGCGGCTGCGTCAGGCCAGGCACTCCGTCCATGGCGTTTTGCAGGCGGATGCCATGCCAATGGACCGTGGTTTCCTCGTCCAATGCGTTCTCGACAGTGATGCGAGCGGGTCGGCCCTGGCGCAGGCGCAGCATCGGGCCGGGGACCGTCCCGTCATACGCCCAGACAGGAGTAAGCGGACCGTCAGGGCTGGTGAAGCTGGCGTGGCCTGGCGCGATCCTGATACGGCGCTCATCGACGGCGGATGCTCTTGGCGTTGCGGGGTGCACGAGGGTGGCCGCAGCAACGCTCGCCGCCGCAAGGACAAACCTGCGGCGTGAAATGGAATGACTGGAATCGATACTCACTCTCAAGCCCTTTGCGATCTCGATCGACGGCGAGCCTCTCGACGTCGAATTGCTGTGTGCCTGCCGGTGCAAGCGCCAGCGGCAATCAAACGCCGGAAATCAGCCGCGGGATGGCTGAAACGGCGTCAGACGAGATCGGTGGATTTGGGAGGGAATGGGTCGGGCACGGAACTTCGCCCGTGAAGGAACGGGGTCGGCAGCGATGCCCGGGTCACAGTCATCACCGCGAACTCGAGCGGCAACACCGCGAGCACCAGCGCGATGCAGGTCGGCGGACAATGCATCGGTTTGCCGGTGTCGCCCGCGCCCTTGAGGCAGGCGTTGCAGTCGCCATTCATGGCGGTGTCGGCCATCTTGGCTATGCCGGTGTCGGCAGGCATGGTCATGCCGCTGCCAGTCGTCATCATCATCTTCGCCGACATGAGGCTTGCCTGAGCGGCAGACAGGCTGAATCCGGCGGTCAGGAATACCGCGAGCAGCATGACAAGGACATGTTTTGGCGACCGGCGTGCCATCATGCATCTAGGCTGGCCTCAAAAGACGGCATTTGCAAGTCGGATTCCAATGCTGCGACAATCCCGGCATCGCATCGTGCCTGAGAAGGAACCCTGCTGTTGCGGGCCTTCGGACTGCCGGTGATCCTGCTTACAAAGCCTGGCCGTGCCGCCAGCAGGCGATCCGGTGGCCGGCTGCGACCTGGCTGGCGGGTGGCTCTGCCGTTCTGCACTCGGGCAGGACCAGGGGGCAGCGGTCGGCGAAGGAGCATCCTGTGTTCGGGATGCCGGCGGCCTCGATCTCGACTGGAGCGGACGGCTTCGGCTCGGCCTCGTCGGAAGACGCCGCCAGAAGCAGTGCCGTATAGGGGTGGTTGGGGCCGCGAAAAATCTGGTCGGATGAGCCGGTCTCGACGAGGCGGCCGCGATAGAGTACGCCGATCCTGTCGGCCATGTAGCGCACCACCCTGAGGTCGTGGCTGATGAACAGATAGGTCGTGTCCTTGTCGCGCTGCAGGTCGTTGAGCAGGTTGAGAACGGTCGCCTGGACGGAGACGTCGAGCGCCGAGGTCGGTTCATCGAGCACGACGACCTTCGGCACGCCGGCAAAGGCCCGCGCGATCGCCGCCCTTTGCCGCTGGCCGCCGGACAGCGACCGCGATTTCTGCTCGGCCGTGGCGCAGGTGAGGCGAACCGATTGCAGCAGGTCGCTGATGCGTGCTCTCACTTCGCTTCGGCGCAGGCCGGCGAGCCGGCGCAGCGGACGGCCGAGGATCCGGCCGATCCGCTGGCGCGGGTTGAGCGTGCGATCCGGCGACTGGAAGACCATCTGCATGTCGCGGCGTTCGGCGAGGTTCCTCTTTTCGACGCGCGGCGCGACCGTCCTGCCGAACAGCTCGACTGATCCGGCGTCTGGCGTCTGCAGGCCGGTGACGATCCGTGCCAGGGTCGATTTGCCGGAACCGGATTCGCCGATCAGCCCGAAGGTCTCGCCCTGGCCGATGTCGAGATCGATCTCGTGCAGCACTGGCTGGCTGCCGAAAGAATGGCTGATGCCTTTGCAGGCGATCGCGATCCGGCGTTCTTTTGGCGGGCCGGCTTCTTCATCGAGGGTTGCCGGATGCGATGGCAGGCCGTCCGTCTCCGCCAGTCTTCCGTCCCGCTTGGTGTAGTTGAGCGCCGGGATGGAGGCGATGAGCGCCTTTGTGTAGGCATGAGAGGGGTTGTCGAAGACATCGCCGGCAGCACCGCTTTCGACCACGGCTCCCGACTGCATTACCGCCACCCGGTCGCAGGAGCGGCGGATCATGTGGATGTCGTGGCTGATCAGCAGGATGCTGGTTTTGTGATCCTTGCGCAGGTCGGAGAGGATGGCGATGATCTCGGACTGGATGCTGGCATCCAGCGCTGTCGTCGGCTCGTCCAGCACCAGCAGCGACGGGTCGAGCGCAATCGCAATGGCGATGTTGGCGCGCTGCTGCATGCCGCCGGACAATTCATGCGGATAGAGCCCCAGCACCCGCTCTGGATGGCTCACCCGGACTCGCCCGAGCAGTTCGGAAGCCCGCTCGCGCGCCTCGTCGCGGCGAACCGGGCGATGCCGCATGATCGTCTCGGTGATCTGCCGGCTGATCGTCATGCTTGGATTGAGGGCCGCGCCCGGATGCTGATAGACGGCGGCGATGTGGTTTCCCCTGAGCTGGCGCAGCTGCTCGGCGGAGAGGTCGCGGATTTCCCGGCCCTGGAATTCCAGCGCTGACGCAGCGAGGCGCGCGTTCTTCGGCAGATAGCGCAGAATGGCGAGCGCCACCGAGCTTTTCCCCGATCCCGACTCGCCGACCAGGCCGAGCGCTTCGCCTTCGCCGATGCGCAGCGACACGCCGCTGACGGCGGGGTGCGATCCGTTGCGCCCGTCATAGGCGATGGAAAGCTGGTCGACGTTCAGAACCGAGGAGGACATTGGGAGCTTGAAACCACTTTCTTCCAGCGCCGCGATCGATGGCAATCGCTTCCGCTTTCGCAATACATAATCTCTATAAAATTACTCGAATTAGGCTAGAGCGCAATCTACCTTTCATCGTTCAGGAGAGATTGTCGCCGCTTGCCGAGGCAGCGCGACGGTCTCCCGAGCAGATCTGGAAGGAGGCCGGCATGGCTCGAGACCACATGATCCTCAGCGCATTTTTCTTCAACCCGCAGGGCGATCATCGGATGTCGTGGCGCCACCCGCGGGCGCCGGGCCGAGAGGTGCTGGATTTCGAGTTCTACCGCGATCTCGTGCAGGCGGCCGAACGTGCCAGGATCGACACCATCTTCGTCGCCGACCACGTTTCGATCTGGGATTCGGTCAAGAGCGGCGTTGCCCACTATGCCAATGCCCGCCTCGAACCGCTGACGCTGCTGTCGGCGCTGGCTGGCGTGACCAAACATATCGGCCTGATCACCACGGCGTCGAGTTCCTACAGCGAGCCCTACAATGTGGCGCGCATGTTTGCCTCGCTCGACCATATCAGCAAGGGCAGGGCGTCGTGGAACGTCGTCACCTCGGCGATGGACGAGGAGGCGCGCAATTTCGGCCGTGACGGCAATATCGAACATGCGTTCCGCTATGAGCGCGCCGCCGAATTCCTCGATATCGTCAAGGCGCTGTGGGACAGCTGGGAAGACGAGGCGCTGCTGATCGACAAGGCGTCAGGCTATTTCGCCGACCCCGACAAGGTCCATCCCATCGACCACAAGGGCAAGCATTTCAAGGTGCGCGGGCCGCTCAACGTCTCGCGGCCGCCGCAGGGCCATCCGCTGATCGTCCAGGCAGGCTCGTCCGAGGACGGCAAGAATTTCGCCACCGCCCAGGCCGACGTGCATTTCGCCATCTTCAGCACCAGGGAAGACGGCATCAAGTACCGTCAGGACATCAACGAGCGTCTCGCCCGCCACGGCAGGCCGCCGGAAAGCTTCAAGATCCTGCCCGGCATCCTGCCGATCGTGGCGGCTTCCGAGGCGGAAGGCCGGGAAAAGCAGGAATATCTGCAGACCTTGCTGCCGGATCAGGTCGGCATCGATCTTTTGTCTAGCTGGAGCGGGCTGGACCTATCGGTGTTTCCGCCGGACGGGCCGCTGCCGCCGCTGCCGGACGAAAGCACCTTCAATGGCGGGCGCACGTCGCTCAACCGGGTCAAGCAGTGGGCGAAGCAGAATCTCAGCCTGCGTGAGATCGCCCGCAAGCTCGCCAACAGCGGTTCGGTGCCGACCGTCGCCGGCACGCCGGTACAGATCGCCGACCAGCTCGAAGACTGGTTCGTTTCGGGTGCCGCCGACGGCTTCAACCTGATGTTCCCGCTGCTGCCCGAGGACTGGGTGAATTTCGCCGAACAGGTGGTGCCGGAACTGCAGCGCCGTGGCGTCTTCCCGACCGAATACGCGCCGGGAACGCTGCGCGACCGCCTCGGCCTGGCGCGGCCCGCTAACCGCTTCGCCGAGCAGCGCGACAATGCGCGCGCCGTGTCCTGACCGGGAGAACGATCATGACTGTCGCCCCAAGATTGCAGCCGCGCGAAACGACCGCTCCGCAGCTCGTCAATGTCCTGCACAGCCCCAAGCGCGTGCGGGTCAAATTCGGCGGCCGCACCATCGCCGACAGCCGTAACGTGCTGGTGCTGCGCTCCAACCATTTCCTGCCGATCTATTTCTTCCCGCCGTCATCGGTCGACCCGTCGGTGCTGAAGCCTTCGCTGCATCGCGAACCGCATCCAGTCGGTGGCGAGACCGCCTATTGGGATATCGACAGCGGCGACAGGCGCAGTGCCAACGCGGCGTGGGCGTTCATCTCGCCGCCGGACGAAGCGCTGGCGCCGCTGGCAGGGCGCATCGCCTTCACCTGGAAAGCCGTCGACCAATGGTTCGAGGAGGAAGAGGAAGTCTTCGTCCACGCGCGAGACCCTTATGCGCGCATCGATGTGCTGCGAAGCACGAGCCATGTGCAGGTCTGGTTCGACGGCGAGCCGATCGCCGACAGCCATCGCCCGGTGCTGCTGTTCGAGACGCATCTGCCGACCCGCTTCTACCTGCCGGCGGAAGACATCCGGCTGGAGCGGCTGACGGCGTCCGTCACAACGACGCGATGTCCCTACAAGGGCATCGCCTCCTATTGGTCGGGCCTGCTGAGCGACGGCTCGGTGCGCCCGGATATCGCCTGGAGCTACCGCGACCCGATCGACGAAATGCCGAAGATCAAAGGCCTCATTGCCTTCTATCCGCAGGCCGTCGACCGCATCCATCTCGACGGCGAACCCGTCGCATAGCTTTTCAATCTTCATATCGGAGCAGGGGTTTAACATGACCAAACACAGAGATATCGACGCAGTTCGCAACCTGTCGGGGGACATCTGGAATGTCGCCGTCGACGAATATCAGGGCGGCTTTCTCAAGCGCCGCGATCTCCTGAAATATGCCGCACTGCTCGGCCTGACCGGCTTTGCCGCCTCGCAAGGGCTGGGAGGCGCGCGCGCCGCGGCCGCAGCAGGCGGCACGGTGCGTGTCGGGCTCGGCCAGCCGACCAAGGCGATCGATCCGGTTTCGGTGACCGATCCGGCCAGCATCGGGGTGATCAGCCAGGTCGGCGAATATCTGATCCTCGACGACCCAAAGGACGGTCTGCAGCCGAAGCTCGCTCTGTCCTGGGAGGCCGACGAGACGGCCAGCCGCTGGACCTTCAAATTGCGGCAAGGGGTGAAATTCCACGACGGCCGCGCGGTCACCGCCAAAGACGTGGTGGCGAGCTTCGAGCGGCTGGTCGATCCGGCCAGCGGCTCGTCTGCCTTGTCGGCCTACAAGGGCATCCTGTCCAAGGGCGGCGCCAAGCTGGTCGACGACGAAACCGTGGCCTTCGACCTCGACGGTCCGAACAGCAACTTCCCCTTCTATGTCTCTTCCGACGTCTACAATGCCGTCATCCTGCCGGCCGACTATGCCGGCGATTTCGAGAAGACTTTCAACGGCACCGGCCCGTTCAAGCTCGAATCCTTCCGTCCCAAGCAGGGCGCCAGCTTCGTGCGCAATGAGGATTACTGGGGCGACAAGGCGCTGCCCGACCGGGTCGAGATCAAGTTCTTCGACGACGAGCAGGCGCAGGTGCTGGCGCTGCAGGCCGGCCAGCTCGACGTCATCCCGAGCACGACACGTCTGGAACTGGCGATCGAGGGCAATCCCAATTTCAAGCTGCTGAGCGTGCAGGCAAGCTCGCATGACCAGGTGCATCTGCGCACCGACCAGGCGCCGTTCACCGACAAGCGCATCCGCCGCGCGCTGGCGCTCACCATCGACCGTGAGGCGGTGGTCAAGGGCCTGCTCAAGGGCCGCGCCATCGTCGGCAATGACACGCCGTTCGCGCCGATCTTCCCATCTGCCGATCCGTCGGTGCCGCAGCGCAAGCAGGACATTGCGGAGGCCAAGCGGCTGCTCGGCGAGGCGGGCGTGCCCAACGGCTTCGAGGTGACGCTGACCACCGAGCGCGCCTATGACATTCCCGATTATGCGGTGATCATCCAGAACTTCGCCAAAAAAGCCGGCATCGACGTCAAGCTCAATGTCTTGCCACAAGACGCCTATTACGGCTCGGCGACCTTCGGCAGTTCGCCCTGGCTGGATTCGGTGCTCGGCATCACCGACTACGGCCATCGCGGCACGCCCGACATCTTCCTCAACGCCACGCTGAAGAGTTCGGGAGCCTGGAACGCGGCGCATTTCAACAACCCGGCCTATGATGCGCTGTTGCTCGATTACTCCAAGGCACGCGACCTCAATGCCCAGCGCCTCGTTGCCGGCAAGATCCAGACCTTGCTCCTCGACGAGACGCCGGCGATCATCAGCTACTTCTCGCAATACAGCCGGATTGTCAGCTCGAAGGTCGAGGGCGTTCGCTTCACCGCAATCTCGCATCTTCTGCTCGACCGCGTTTCCTTCGTCCAGGCATGATCGCGACATGCTGACCGGCCGCATTCTCTCAGCGCGTGTGGGCACACTTGTCCTCACGCTGTGGCTGGTCAGCATCCTGGTGTTTTTTGCCGGGCAGGTTCTGCCCGGCGATGTCGGCCGCGTGATGCTCGGCCCGTTTGCCGACGCGCAAGCGGTGGCGGAACTGAACAAGCGGCTGGGCGCCGACCAGCCGGTTCTCGTCCAGTATTGGCTTTGGTTCAGTAAGGCCGTGACCGGTGACTTCGGCACCTCGCTGTCGATGCGCGGACCGGTGGCGCCGTTCGTGCTCGAAAGCCTCAAGCGCTCCGCGGCCCTTGCCGGCATTATTCTGATTTTTCTCATTCCGCTCGGCGTTGGTGCCGGCGTCGTTGCCGGTCTCAATGCCGGCCGCCTGATCGACCGGCTGATCGTGATGGCGGGCGTTTCCTTCGGCATTGTGCCGGATTTCGTTTCCGGCCTGATGCTGCTCATCGTTTTCGGCCTGTGGCTGAACTGGTTCCCGATCTCCGGCGTTGCGCCCGATGGCGCCGGCTTCTGGACGCATGGCTATTATCTGATCCTGCCGGCGTTGCCGCTGGTGCTCAATCTTGCCGGCTACATCGCCCGGATGACGCGGGCAGGGGTGATCGAGGCGATCGCCGCCGACTACACACGCACCGCCGTCCTGAAGGGACTCGAGCGGCGCGAAATTATCTTTCGGCATGTGCTGCGCAATGCGCTGACGCCGACCATCGCGGTGCTGGCGACACAGACCGGATACATGCTTGGCGGGCTGGTGGTGATCGAGGCGCTGTTCGGCATCCAGGGGCTTGGCAATCTGGTTCTGAACGCGGCCAAGGCACGCGATTTTCCGATGCTCGAGGCCGGCGTGCTGGTGATGGCGGCCATCTTCGTGCTGTCGGCGGCGGCGGGCGACCTCGTGCTGGCGTTGCTCGACCCGCGGCAGCGCCGTCGGACCGCTCCATGACGGATCTGACGGAATTTCCTGCGCTGCGGCGCGCTGTAGTTGGTTTGCCAGCGGTGCGCAGGATCGGCAGTGCTTTCTCCGGACTGCCCCCATCGGTCGTGATCGGAACGCTGCTGCTGCTGTTCTGGGTCGCCTGCGCGCTGTTCGGTAATCGCTTCGTTCCCTGCGATCCCTATGCCGAGGATTTTCTGGCGACGCTGACGCCGCCCGATGCCTCGCATTGGTTCGGGACCGACCAGCTCGGGCGCGACGTGCTGTCCCGCATCGTGGTTGGATCGCGCGACATCCTGCTGGTTGCGCCGTTGGCGACGCTGGCAGGCGTTGCCGCCGGCAGCATCATCGGCCTGGTGCTCGGCTATTTCGATGGCCTCACCGATGCCATCGGTGCGCGGCTGCTCGATACGCTGATGGCGTTTCCGTTCATCGTTCTCGTCACCATGACGCTGGTGGCGATCGGCCCATCGAACCTCACCGTCATCCTGGTGATCGGCATCGCCTATGCGCCGCTGGTGGCGCGCACCGTTCGCGCCGCCGTGCGCGAGCAGAAAGAGCGCGACTATGTCAGCGCTGCCCGGCTTGGCGGCGAAGGCCCGCTCGCCATCATGTTCCTGGAAATCCTGCCCAACATAAGGGAAACGATCCTGATCGAGCTCGTCACAAGGCTGGGCTACGCGTTCTTTTCGATCGCGACGCTGAGCTTTCTCGGCCTCGGCATCCAGCCGCCATCGGCCGACTGGGGACTGGCGGTCGCCGATGGCTACGGCTTCCTGACCGGCGGCAAATGGTGGGTGGTCGTGTTCAATTCCGCGGCTATCGTCTCGCTGGTCATGGCGACCAACCTGATCGCACAAGGCATCGGCGCCTTCGAGAATAGCGATGCATGAGCCTTGATCGGGCGCGTCGAAAAATCTCTTTTGCATTGAAGCCTGGCGCGCATCCTTATATCGCATGGCTATGAAGAAAATCGGTTTCCTCTCGTTCGGGCACTGGACGCCCTCGTCGCAATCGCAAGTGCGCTCGGCTTCGGACGCGCTTTTGCAATCCATCGACCTCGCCGTCGCCGCCGAGCAGCTCGGCGCGGACGGGGCGTATTTCCGCGTGCATCATTTCGCCCGCCAGCTCGCTTCGCCGTTCCCGCTGCTGGCGGCAGTCGGAGCCAAGACCAGCCGCATCGAGATCGGCACCGCCGTCATCGACATGCGCTACGAAAATCCGCTTTACATGGCCGAGGATGCGGGCGCTGCCGACATCATCGCCGGCGGCCGCCTGCAGCTCGGCATCAGCCGCGGCTCGCCCGAGCAGGTGATCGATGGCTGGCGCCATTTCGGCTACGCGCCGCCGGAAGGCAAAAGCGACGCCGACATGGCGCGGCATCACGCCGAGGTCTTCCTCGAGACGCTGCGCGGCGAGGGGTTCGCCCAGCCCAATCCACGGCCGATGTTCCCCAATCCGCCTGGCTTGCTGCGCCTCGAGCCGCACTCAGAGGGCCTGCGCGAGCGGATCTGGTGGGGCGCGGCCACCAACGCCACGTCGGAATGGGCGGCGAAGCTCGGCATGAACCTGCAGAGCTCGACGCTCAAATTCGACGAGAGCGGCAAGCCGTTCCATATCCAGCAGGCGGAGCAGATCCGCATCTATCGCGAAGCCTGGAAGGCTGCCGGTCACAGTCGCGAACCGCGCGTCTCGGTCAGCCGCAGCATCTTCGCGCTGGTCGACGATCGCGACCGCGCCTATTTCGGGCGCGGCGATGAGAGCCGCGACCAGATCGGCTTCATCGAAGAGAACACCAGGGCGATCTTCGGGCGCAGCTACGCCGCTGAGCCGGATGTGCTGATCAAGGAATTGGCGCAGGATGAGGCGATCGCCGAGGCCGACACGCTGCTGCTCACCGTGCCCAACCAGCTCGGCGTCGCCTATAACGCGCATGTCATCGAGGCGATCCTGACCCATGTTGCGCCGGCGCTGGGCTGGCGCTGACATCGGATCGATCAAGACGGATCATTGCAGGGAGGTGCAGCATGGCGAAGAAGGCTTTGATCGCCTGGGGTGGTTGGGAAGGCCACACACCGGAGCAGAGCGCGAAGATCGTTCGCAAGCTGCTTGAGCGGAACGGGTTCGACGTCACGCTGGGCCAGGGCACCGCGATGTTCGCCGATCCGGCGCTTGCTTCCTTCGATCTCATCGTACCCGTGATCACGATGTCGGCGATCGAGAAAGCCGAATTGCAGAACCTGATGCTTGCCGTTCGCGGGGGAAGCGGGCTCGGTGGCTTTCATGGCACGATGGGCGACAGTTTCCGCAACGAGCCCGACTATCAGTTCATGACCGGCGGCCAATGGGTCGCGCATCCCGGCGACATCATCGACTACACGGTCGCGATCACCAGGTCGGATGACCCGATCACATCAGGCATCGGTGATTTCGTCTACCGGTCGGAGCAGTACTACATGCATGTCGATCCGAGCAACGAGGTGCTCGCGACGACCATTTTCACCGACGCGCATTTCCCGGGAATAGGTGGCGTCGTCATGCCGGTCGTCTGGAAACGTCGCTATGGAGCTGGAAAGGTTTTTTACAGCGCTCTGGGACACAATGCCGACGAGTTCGCGGTCCCGGAAATGGCCTTGATCGTCGAGCGGGGTCTTATCTGGGCCGCCCGATAGATCAGCGGAAATGAGGACATGAGCATGACGGTCTCGGTGACAGATTTGCCTCTGCACACGCCCATCGACGGCCGGCACCGCAAGATGCTGATCGATGGCGCCTGGTGCGATGCACTGAGCGGCCGGACCTTCCAGACGCGCAATCCCGCCACGGGCGCGGTGATCGGCACCGTGCCGCTCTCCGATTCCGGCGATATCGACCTCGCGGTTGCGGCTGCCCGGCGCGCCTTCGACGGGCCGTGGAGCCGGTTCAAGCCCTATGAGCGCCAGGTGCTGCTGCTCAAGATCGCCGACCTGATGGAGCGCCATTGGGAGGAGATCGCGCGTTCGGACACCACGGATATGGGCATGCCCATCGTGCGCACGCTCGCCAACAAGAACCGCGTGCTTGGCATGCTGCGCTTCTATGCCGGCATGGCGACATCGATCCATGGCCACACGATCGGCAATTCGCTGCCGGGCGAGATCATCTCCTACACGCGCAAGGAACCGGTCGGCGTCGTCGGCGCGATCATTCCGTGGAATGCGCCGACCGCCGCATCGATCTGGAAGATCGGCCCGGCGCTGGCGACCGGCTGCACCATCGTGCTGAAGCCTTCCGAGGAAGCGCCGCTGACGCCGCTGCTGATCGGCGCGCTGATGATGGAGGCCGGCGTGCCGCCCGGCGTCGTCAACGTCGTCACCGGCACGGGTGCCGAAGCCGGCGCGCCGCTCGCCGCCCATTTGGATGTCGACAAGATTGTCTTCACCGGCTCGACAGTGACCGGCCAGGGCATCCTGCGCGCCTCGGCCGGCAACATGAAGCGCGTCTCGCTGGAGCTTGGCGGCAAGTCGCCGGTCATCGTCTGCGCCGATGCCGATCTCGAGCGCGCCGTGCCGATCGCGGCGATGTCGGTGTTCGCCAATTCCGGCCAGATCTGCATCGCCGGCTCGCGGCTGTTCGTTGAGCGGCCGATCCATGATGAATTCGTCGAGCGGGTCTCGGCCTATGCGGCAAAACTCAGGATCGGCGACGGCGCCGACCCCGAGACCGAGATCGGGCCACTGATTTCGGTCAAGCAGCTCGAACGCGTCATCGGCTTCATCATGGACGGCACTAGGCAAGGCGCACGGCTGGTCACCGGCGGCAACCGGATTACCGAAGGTGCGCTTGGAGCGGGCAACTTCATCACGCCCAGCGTCTTTTCCGGCGTCACCGATGACATGCGCATCGCCCGCGAAGAGATCTTTGGCCCGGTCATCTCAGCGTTGCCGTTCGACACGCTGCACGAGGTGGTCCGGCGCGGCAATGACACGCCCTATGGGTTGGGCGCCGGCGTGTTCACCCGCGACCTCGGCAAGGCGCACCAGCTGGCCAACCGCCTGCGCGCCGGCTCGGTCTGGGTCAACACCTACCACGCCATCGACCCGGCCGTGCCCTTCGGCGGCTACAAGATGAGCGGCTACGGACGCGAAGGCGGGGCGGAGCACCTCGATGAATATCTTAATACCAAGGGCGTGTGGATAAGGACGGATTGAGAGGGGCCGTCTGGCGGCGTTTTGCGATGGAATGATCGAAAGACGGAGAAAATCATGGATTCCAGGGAAAGCTGGTCGTCATCCGAAAAGAAGATCGCGCGCCGCGCCTTCGACGCGGCACTTGAGGTGGCGCTGGCAAGGACGATGGCCGAATTCAAGAGCAAGGCCAACGCCGCGACAGCCGCCGCCGACATGTGGGAGGTCGAAGACTATTTGCGTGAGCGGCGCCGCGAGATCGACCGGATGTTCGACTACCGCTATTCCCAGCTTCTGTATGTCTTCGCGGGTCTTATTTGGGCAGGCTATCTCGACGAAGGCCAGCTTGCCGGTCTGTCGCAGCATAAGCGGGACGCCATTCGCCGGGATATTGCTTTTGCCGAGAGCCGATGAGTCTCAAGGGCGTAGTAAGGAGCGAAGCGACGCGGCGCAGGGCGGCAAAACTGGTGCTCTATGGCGCCCCCCCTCTGTCCTGCCGGACATCTCCCCCACGAGGGGGGAGATTGGCCGTCACCGCGGTCTTTGCCAATCTTCTACCTAGCGGGGAGAGAGCCGGCATCGAAATTGCCAATCTCCCCACCCGTGGGGGAGATGTCCGGCAGGACAGAGGGGGGCGCGAAGGAACTCGACGTGGATGCTGAGTTTCTTCCCCGCTCATTCGATGCCGCCGGTGACCACATAAGCGCCGGCGCTACGCCCATCTTCCAACAGCACCACGGCCGTCACGATCGACCCATACGAGCCGCGCCAGACGCTGTGTAGCCGCCGATGCTCGGCGGCCGGGACGAGGGCATGCCCGCTGAAGCGTGTCCCGCTTCGCCGCAGCGCGACCGCCTCGCCATTGACGTGTACCTTCACGCTGACCGTTTCAGGGACGTCACTAGGCAGGTCGAGCGTGACGACGATCTCGTCCTGATCGCCGGAAGGCCGCGTCTCGGCGGCGAGCGTTATTGTGAGTGAAGGCGCCTTGCTGCTCCCTGCGTCGGGGCGGCCCGCAAACACATCGTCGACCAATTCTGGCGTACGCGGCGGGCGGGTGCGGCGCTGACCGGACTGTTCGTAGTCGCCGGCCATGCGTAGCAGCCTTTGATCATCATAGGCCTTGCCGGCGAAGGTCAGGCCGACCGGCATGCCGATGTCGGCCATGGTTCCCATCGGCACGGTGACGGTCGGGATGCCGAAATGGCGCCAGACCAGATTGCCGTTGGCGACCCAGGTTCCGTTGCGCCAGGCCAACGCGGCGGATGCCTCGTCGACATCGGCATCGGCCGGTCCGACATCGGCGGCGGCGGGCAACACCACGGCGTCGATGTCCAGCGCGTCCAGCCAGTCCTCGAAATCGATCCGCCTCGTCGCCTCCAGTCCCTTCAGGCCCTCTTCGAGCGTCGGAATGTCCGCGAAGGGCGTGACGCCGGCCCGCGCTCGCTCGACATACTCGGCCAGGTCAAAGCCGCCTTCGTAACGGTCGGGTAGTGTGCCCGGCGGCTGCGGGAAGATTTTTGGGCCGTCGACCGAGGCGAGATTAGGCAGGGCCGGGTCGGCGTTGGCGCGCAAAAAGTCGTCCCAGCCCCAGATGCAGAGATCCCAGAGTTCGCGGTCGGCGAACTCTTCTGGTACCAGCCCGCGCTCGACCATGGTGCGCGCGCCGGGGCGGTCGCGCTCGTAGTTGGAAACGACGGGAAAATCGACCTCCACCACTTCGGCGCCAAGCCGCCTCAGGTCGGCCGCGGCCTGTTCCCACAGGGTAAGCACCGAGGCGCGGGTTTCGATCGGCGCATCGGCGTCGCTGTCGCGGCCGATATACATTCTGGGCACGCCGAGCCGGATGCCTTTCAACGATCCCGCCAGTGCGAGACCGGTATAGCGTGACGGCCGCGCGTCGGAACTTTTCGGCAGGGTAACCCAGGGCTGCGCGCGCCAGAAATCGCCTCTCGTCTCGGGATCGTCGGCGACGATCACGTCGAGCAGTTCGAGCATGTCGGGCACGCTGCGCGTGTGCGGCACCACGACATCCATGGTCGGCACCAGGGGCCAGTTGCCGCGCACCGAAATGACGCCGCGCGACGGCGTGTAGGCGACCAGCGCGTTGTTGGTGGCCGGCGCGCGGCCGGATGACCACGTCTCCTCGCCAAGCCCGAAGGCGCAGAAGCTGGCGGCAGTTGCCGTGCCAGAGCCATTCGATGAGCCCGACGCGAAGGCGGCGGTCAGGTAGTCGGCATTGTAGGGGCTCTCGGCGCGACCATAGACGCCGCGTTGCATGCCGCCATTGGCCATCGGCGGCATGTTGGTCAGGCCGATCAGCACGGCGCCGCCGGCGCGCAGCCGGGCGATGGTGAAGGCATCCTCATTGGCAATGAGATGCTCGAAGGCCGGCGAGCCGGCGGCCACCGTCAGGCCGGATACCTTGTAGCTGTCTTTGGCGGTGTAGGGGATGCCGTCGAGCGGCCCGAGCACGGCGCCGTTGCGTCGCCGCTGGTCGGAGGCGGCCGCCTCCTCGAACATCGCTGGATTGAGCACCGGGACGGCGTTGAGAGCTATGCCATGCCGGTCGAAATGCGCGATGCGCCTGAGATACGCCCCGACCAGTTCGACGCTGGTGACAGTGCTGTCATCGAGCGCGCGGCGCAATTGGCCGATCGTCGCTTCGACGAGATGGAGGCTGGCATTGATCATCACTGGTCCCACATTTCCACGCGCCATGGATGAGCGAGGCCGTCAGCTTCGGCAAGAGCCTATCGCGGTCTTCTCTGGAACTTTTGTCCGGCTGGCGATGTTGGGTGTAAGGTGCGATTCCGAAATGGCCAGGAGGGTGCTGCCGATGACCACGAAATGCGTTGCTATCCTAGCTCTCGCTGTGGCAACGAGCTCAAGCCTCTGTGCCCCTGCCTTCGCTGGCGACCGGCATTACGACCGCCGAGCCCACTCCGAACGCTACGTTCCCGCCGAAGGCGATCTCATCGACATCCTGTTCGGCGGCCCGCGTTACTACGATCAGCAGCTGTTCACGACGGCGGCTGGCGCCTGTTCCTACCATCGCGTCGGACCCGACGCGAATGCGTTGAACAAGATCAACGATCATCACTGCGGGAAGTAAGGCAGTAGGCAGTAGGCTACGCCTCAACGCTGGCCGCTATCCTTCATCCGCTCGATGATCTCGGCCATCAGCGCCAGGTCGCGGCGTGAATCGGCGAGGTCGGTCAGCGGCTTCGTGCCTTCGGTGATGTGGCAGTAGAAGATCTCGAGTTCTTTTGAGAAAGCATCGCCATAGAGCGGCCCGAAGGTTTTCGTCACTGGGCCGAGCGGGCCGGCATCGGTGACCTCCAGCCGGGTCGGCAGGCTGCGGATATAGGGCGTGTCGTAGATGATGCGCACGCGCCGGGTGTTCGAGCGCACCTCGATCATAGCGTCGAACAGGCCGAGATCGTCGACGACGGCGTCATAGAGGCAAGCGAAATGGCCGTAGTCGAAGGTGACGCTGGTGTTGGCGCCGCCATTGGTGCGATGCGCGGCCAGCACGCGCGCCGGCTCGCCGATCAGCCCGCGCATCGCCGAAATGTGGTGCGAGGAGAGCGCGGTCAGCCCGCGATAGGCTCGCACCAGATCGGCCGGCGCGTCGGCGCCCACCACTTCGCGGATCAGCGCGTCGCGTTCGCTTGCGCCACGCGCCAGCAGGGCAGGATCGATGTCCTGGGGATAAAGGATTTTCTGGCTCTTCTTGAGAAAGTGCCGGCCTTCCGAGATCAGGTCGAAGATGCGGACATGGGTGATGTCGGCGAAGACGGGCAGCTCGTCCCTGGCCGCCAGATAGGCCGGCGCGTAGCGGCGCATGTAGCCGACGAAGAGGGTCTTGTCGTAGCCCGGCGTCAACGCCAGCAGATCGTCGATCTCGCGCACCGTCAGGCAAGCGGGTTTCTCCAGCAGGATGTGCTTGTTGGCCTTCATGGCCGCCCGAACGAAGCGGCTGTGAGTGTCGTCGGATGACAGCACGAACACCGCGTCGATGTCGGGCGAAGCGATCAGTGCCTCTGCCGTCTCGAAGGCTTTTGCCGTCGGATGTTGCGACGTGCACAGCGACACCAGGCTTGGCGATACGTCGTACACGCCCGCGATCACCCAGCGGTCGCGCTGATCGCTCAGCACCGACAGATGAATCGACTGCGCGACCTCTCCAAGCCCGACAAGCCCGACACGAATTGGTGCCACTCGCAAACTCCCTTTGATTTCAAGTCTGGGCTGGCCAGGACGGCTAGCCTTTGTTTCTCGGCTGGACGGCTATGCAGCGCCGGTAACCAGCGCGACCAACTCGTTGCCGGTGGTTTCGGAAGCCCGCACGGTTGCCGCCATCTTTCCCGCTCGCATCACCCAGATCTGGTCGGACAGACGGCGGACCTGATCGAAATTGTGGCTGACCAGGATGACGCTGACGGATTGTTCGCGCAGGCGCCGGATCAGCGCCTCGACATTGGCCGTCTCCTGGACGCCGAGGGCTGCCGTCGGTTCATCCATCACCACCAGCCTGGCGCCGGAGCCGACGGCGCGGCAGATCGAGATCGCCTGCCGCTGGCCGCCCGACAGGCGCCGCACCCGCTGGTTGATCGACGGCACGTTGATCGACAGGCGCGACAGCATGGAGCGGGCCTCGCGCTTCATCGCCTTGCGGTCGAGGAACGCGAAGGGGCCGATGCGGCGCACGATCTCGCGGTTGAGGAACAGGTTCTGGGCGACCGTCAGTTCGTCGATCAGCGCCAGGTTCTGATGCACGGTCTCGATGCCGGCCTTGCGCGCCTCGTCGGGGTTGGCAAAGGGCCTCGCCCGGCCGTCGAAGAACAGATTGCCGGCGTCCGGCTGATGCACGCCGACCAGGCTGCGGATCAGCGTCGACTTGCCGGCGCCATTGTCGCCGATGACGGCGGTGACCTCGCCACGACGGGCCTGGAAGGCGACGTCGGTGAAGGCGCGGATGCCGCCGAAATGCTTGCTCAGCCCTTCGCAGGCGATGATCGCCTCAGTGGCGAGGATGTGATGGGGTGCGCTCATTTCTGATACCGCATGATCAGCGCCGCCAGCACCACGATGGCGCCCACGGCAAGCGGTTGGTAGAAGGCCGACACGTTGAGCAAGGTGAGGCCGTTGACCAGCGCGGTCAGCATCAGCGCTCCGATCACGGGGCCCAGAATGCTGGCGCGGCCGCCGAACAGGCTGACGCCGCCCAGCACCACCGCCGCCACCGAATTCAAGAGCAGGCTGGTATTGATCAGCGGTTCGGCCGAGCCGATGCGGGCGACCAGAAGAATTGCCGCGATGCCGGCGCAGAAGCCGGAAATCGTGTAGGCGGCGACCTTGACCCGATCGGTGCGGATGCCGAGCGCGCCGGCACTTTCGGCCTGACCGCCGGTCGCCAGCAGATGCACCCCGAAGCGTGTGTGATAGAGCGCGATATGCGCGACGACGACGGCCGCGATCGCCACCCAGACCGGATAGCCGAACGGTCCGAACGAGCCGGAGGCGAGCCTGAGCAGGAAGGTCGAGCCGATCATGGTCGGTTCGCCGCCCGACAGTATGAGGCCGAGGCCGGTGATGGCTGACAGCGTGCCGAGCGTCACCACGAAGTCCGGGATCTTGCCTGCGGTGATGATCAGGCCGTTGAGGAAGCCGACGGCGCTGGTAGCGAGAACCGCAAGCACGCAGGCAATGAAGATGCCATAGCCGCCGGCGTTGACGAGACCGAGGATGATGGCGCCGAGCATGACGGCGGCAGCCAGCGACAGGTCGATGCCTGAGGTGGCGATGACGAAGGTCTGGCCGATCGACAGCACGACCAGGATCGCCGCCGCCAGCAGCAGCGCCTGCAGATTGGCGACGCTGAGAAAGACCGGCTGGGCGAGGCCGAAGACGATGACGAGGCCGATCAGGCCGACGACGGATGCCCAGTCGGCCCAGAAGGAGGGATCGAGGAGGAGAGCCGCCAGGGAGGGACGGCTCTCCTCCGCACCCGCCGAATGGGCGGCGGGTGCGTTGTCTGCAGGTGTACTCACTTCAACATCTCGCGGAAGGGATCGGGATAGTCACCGCCGGGGCGCGGAAAGTTCGTCAGCGACGCTTCGGCGTTGTCCTTGTTGATCAACAGCACCGGCGCGGGCACGTTGGCGGGCAGTTCCTTGCCCTTGGCCGCTACCGCACAGGCTTCGACGCCCATGGCCCCGACGACATAGGGGTATTGCGCGACGGTGGCGGAGAGTTCGCCGGCGGCGATCGATTTCAGCGCGTCGACGATGCCGTCGAGGCCGATCACCTTGACGTCCTTGCCCGAGGCCTGCACGGCGCGTTCGACGCCCAGCGCCATGATATCGTTGGCGGCGAAGAACCCGGCGAGATCGGGGTGTGCTGCGAGGATGTCGGTGGCGGCGGTCAGCGCCTTCTCGCGATCCCAGTCGGCGCTGACCATCACCACGACTTCGAGCTTGCCTTCGACGGCCTGCTTGAAACCCTTGATGCGGGCGTTGGAGCCGACATCGCCGACGATGCCGGCGACCAGCGCGACCTTGGCACCCTTCGGCACCAGCTTCAGCATTTCCTCGCCAGCCAGCGCGCCGGCGGCGACATTGTCGGTGCCGATATAGGTCGAGACGGCAAAGCCGGCGGCCTTGGCCTGCTCGGGATCGATGGTGCTGTCGATGTTGACGATCGGCTTTTTCTTTTGCGCGACCGGCACCAGCGCCTGGACGAGGTTGGAGACGCTGATCGGGTTGACCAGATAACAATCGAAGTCCTGCATGGCCAAGGCGGTCAGGCGGTCGGCCTGGCCGGTGGCGTCACCCATATTGGCGGCGGCCTGGACGGTGACATTGACGCCATTCGCCTTTGCCTGCTCCTCGATGCCCTTCTGCATGGTCTGGAAGAATGGGTTGTCGAGGCCTTTGACGATGGCCGCGACTTTTGCCGCGTCCTCGGCGCGAGCGGGCGCTGAGACGACCGTTGCAAGCATGCCTGCACCAAGCAGGCTCGTGCCGAGTTTGAGGCAATTGAACACACGCATGGTTTTTCCTCCTCCTGATTGTTCGATGTGCTGCACCACTGCAATGCCCGACGGCGCGTAAGCGACCCGGCGCTTGGCGCGACGATCCGCCCACAGGTTGCTGCCCGCCCTGCGATGTGCGGGTCGCAGCCCCGGTTCGGGCGCTTTTTGGTGTCAGGCATTGCTCCTCCCAGAGCGCCGGCCGATGCCATGCCAGCATTGCCGCATGTTTCAGAAAAAATTGACATGCGTCAAGATTTAAAATGGTGCGTAACGATTTTGGCGATGCGGCCGTACGGCGTGACCGGCTTGCCGGCATTCGCTACAACCAAGACGCGAAAAAAATATCGCGGACGGAACCTTTTAGAAGTATCGGCATTGGTCGCTACTTTTGTGCAGGGGAAGGTTTGGGATGGAGCGTTTCGAAATCCTGGAAGAGCCAACAGGCACATTCTCGATTTTCGACACATTCACGGAATTGCCGGTAACGGTCGAATCTCGGTGGTTTCTCGCTGCTGCCGTCATTGTCGATGCTGAACGACTGGCGGCCGACGAAGACGATCGGCCGCTTTCAGATGACCTGCTGGCGTGAGCAAAGCCAACCGAGATCGCATCAAAAAATCATACCGTAAGGGAAATGGCGCTCTGTCGTCCAAAGCGACGGTGAGGCATGGGGAACAAGGGGAGGTTGTAGGTGTTGGGAGGTGAAACAATGTCTGATCAGGACGACCTGATCCGAGCGGCCATCGGACGGCTGCTCGCCGAGAAGACAGGTGCCGCCGTCATATCGATGAGCGAGAGCATTGCAGAGCTTCTGACGCTGACCGATGCCGCGCTGGACGAAAGACTGCAAGACCTGTTGCTGGAAATGGCCGAAGTCCGCGGCATGATGGTCGCTCTCGATATTTAGCCGGCCGACCGGTCGTGCACTTGGCATCTGCGAATTTCTGGATCGCATTGCGTCGAGCAAGTGGGAAAAGCCGTCAAAACAAGGCGGGCGGCGAGAAGGAAGAAAATGGTGCACTGTCGCCGTAATTCTTGCCCAATGTGACGGATGGCTCGCCGCTTTAACCCTGCTCGATCAGCGTCCGCGCCGCATCTTTGCCTGCCGCGAGGATGCGATCGGACAATTCCGTTCCTTTCATAGCGCGGGCCATTTGAAGCGCACCGATGAGCGTCGCAAAGACAGCAAGCGCCACGCGTTCCGGGTCCTTGGCCTGCGGAAATGCCTCGGCCAATTGGTGCGCCAAAGCCAGCAAGCGGTCGGTATAGACTTCGCGCGTTTCAAGTGGCTGACGCGCGAGTTCCGGCAGCAGCGCGGCTGACGCGCAGCCCTTTTCCGGGTTGTCCCGATGCTCGGCCGACAGATACGCCTCTATGGCCATCTCCGGACCACCCGAGGCCAATGCTTCCGCCAGCTGCTGCGCCTGAAGCTCCATGGCTGCCGCGATGCTTTCGCGGACAAGCTCCGCCTTGGATTGAAAGTGCGGATAGAAGGCGCCGTTCGTCAGCCCGGCGTCGCTCATGATGGTTGCCAGCCCGGACGCGGCTATGCCGTCACCGCGAAAACGGTCGGCGGCGACCTCCATGATCCGGCTGCGTGACGCGTCTTTCCGGCCCTTTTCGTAACGCATGGCTGCCATTCCTTTCTGCTATTGCATTATGAGCGTAATCTGATATTATGAGTGTAATTCAAAGGACGCAGAAAAGCTAGCCCCCATGAGTTTGGAGCACGAAAATGAAAATGAATTCCGGAAAAACCGCGATCGTTACCGGAGCCTCCTCGGGCATCGGCCGCGCCAGCGCCGAGGCGCTGGTGCGGGCAGGGTTCACTGTCTTCGGAACGAGCCGCCGCAAGGCCAACGGCCCGGACGGGGTAACCATGCTGATTTGCGACGTGACCGACGGTGAGGCCGTCGCCGCACTTGTCTCAACGGTGCTCGCGCAGACCGGCCGGATCGACCTGCTGGTCAACAATGCCGGCGTCGGTCTGCTTGGAGGCGCCGAGGAATCCTCCGTGGCACAGGTGCAGGCCCTGTTCGACGTCAATCTGTTCGGCGTCATCCGCATGACCAATGCGGTATTGCCGTCGATGCGGCGGCGCGGCGAAGGACGCATCATCAACATCGGCTCGGTGCTGGGCCTCGTGCCGGCGCCGTATTCAGCGCATTATTCGGCGGTCAAGCACGCGCTCGAGGGCTATTCGGAATCGCTCGACCACGAGGTTCGTGCCTTCAATATCCGCGTCTCGATCATCGAACCTGCATACGTGCGTACCGTCTTCGACCAGAACGGAATCGAGCCGGATTCGCTGTTGAAGGAATACGATCGAGCGCGAGCCGGGCTCGAAGCGCTCCTTCGCGATGTGATGCCTGTAGCCGATCGACCGGAAGTGGTGGCCCAAGTGGTCGTCAAGGCGGCGACCGATGCCAATCCGCGACGGCGCTATACCGCCGGCAAAGCAGCGCGCCAGGTCAGCCTCCTGCGCCGCTTTGCCCCCGCGGGGATATTCGACAAGAGCCTGCGCAAGCAGTTCCGCCTGCCGGTCTGAACAACAGTCAGATAGAGGATATCACGCACATGCGATTAGCAACGACGACACAATTGGCCAGTCCCCACAAGACGGAGGTGCCAAGCATGACGCCTAGATTCAATCGGTCGCCCTCACGGGCATCGTTCCAGGACACGCCGACGCGCTCGGTGGATGTCGGCGGCACAGCATTCGTCTACCGGGAACTCGGCCCCAACACCGGCGTACCGGTGATCCTGCTCAACCATCTCGCTGCTCAACTGGACAATTTCGATCCACGCATCGTCGATGGCCTCGCCGCGAACCGTCCGGTGATTGTCTTCGACAACAGAGGCATCGGCGCTTCGGGCGGCAAAACACCGTCAAGCGTTGCCGAGATGGCACGGGATGCGGTCGCCTTCATCCGGGCGTTGGGGCTCGAAGAAGTCGATCTCTTCGGCTTTTCACTCGGCGGCTTCGTGGCGCAGGAGATTGTGCTGACCGAGCCCGGGCTTGTGCGCAAACTCATCCTGGCCGGAACCGGGCCGGCCGGTGGCGAAGGCATCGACAAGGTGATGCCGTTGACGATCAGGGACATGATCAAGGGCGCACTGACTTTTCGGGATCCGAAATACTATCTCTTTTTCACAACGACGCTGAATGGGCACCGCGCCGCGACAGCATTTTTGGGACGGCTGAAAGAGCGCAGGACCAACCGTGACAAAGCAGTATCTCTGACCGCGTTCAGCGCGCAGCTCAAGGCGATCAAGGCCTATGGGCGGCAGGCGCCGCAAGATTTGGGCACTATCCGCATTCCCACGTTGGTGGCGAACGGAGACCAGGACAAGATGGTGCCGAGCAGTAATACCTTCGACCTCGCCCGGCGGATCCCGGGGGCACAATTGGTGATCTACACGGATGCCGGGCACGGCGGCGTCTTCCAGAACCACGCTGATTTCGTTCCGAAAGCCCTGGGCTTCCTCGATGCCTGATGCCTTTCTTCCGGGGGCGGTTTGTTCCGGAACATCAAACATTTTCAGAAAGTCACTGTCATGAAGGCATTCGTCGTCGACAAGTATAGCAAGAAGGGCACTCTGCGATTGGTGGAGATGCCGGAGCCGGAGTTCTGGGATAACGATGTCCTGGTCGAGGTCCACGCCGCGGCGGTGAACGTCCTCGATTCCAAGGTCAAAACCGGAGAGTTCAAGCTTATCCTGCCCTATCGCCGGCCCTTCATCCTGGGCCATGACGTGGCCGGGACAGTTGTCCGCGTGGGATCGAAAGTCCGCAAGTTCAAACCCGGCGACGATGTCTATGCGCGGCCGCGCGATGGCCGGATCGGGACATTCGCCGAATACATCGCCATGGATGAAGCCGACGTGGCCTTGAAGCCTGAGAACCTCAGTATGGAAGAGGCGGCCTCGATTCCGCTGGTCGGTCTGACTGCCTGGCAGGCGCTCATTGAAAGGGCAAACCTAGGGAAGGGACAGAAGGTCTTCATCCAGGCCGGTTCTGGCGGCGTGGGGACGTTCGCCATCCAATTGGCAAAGCACCTCGGCGCAACCGTTGCCACCACCGCCAGCGCGGCAAGTGTCGATCTGGTCAAGGGGCTCGGCGCCGATGTCGTCGTCGACTACAGGAAAGATGACTTCGAAAAGGTCCTGTCGGGCTACGACGTCGTCTTGAACAGCCAGGACGCCAAAACGCTTGAAAAATCGTTGAATGTGCTGAAACCGGGTGGGAAGTTGATCTCCATCTCCGGTCCGCCGGATCCCGAATTCGCCCGGGAAAAGGGACTGAACGTTGCGCTGCGACTGGTACTGCGCCTTCTGAGCCGCGGTATCCGGGCTAAAGCTAAACGCCGCGGCGTGAAGTTCTCGTTCCTTTTCATGTGGGCGCAGGGCGATCAGTTGAGCAAAATCACGTCGCTCATCGAATCCGGAGCGATCCGTCCGGTTGTCGATCGGGTCTTTCCGTTCGAAGCGACCAATGAGGCTCTGGCCTATGTCGAAACAGGACGCGCCAAGGGCAAGGTTGTCATCAAGGTCAGATAGCAACTCAGCTGCGAAAGAGCGTCAGCCGCGCCGCGCCGCATCGATCGCCGCGACGTCGATCTTCTTCATGTCCATCATCGCATCAAATGCGCGCTTGGCTTCCTCGCCGCCGGCCGCCATCGCTTCGGTCAGTGTGCGTGGCGTGATTTGCCAGGACACGCCCCATTTGTCCTTGCACCAACCGCACACGCTCTCCTGGCCGCCATTGCCGACAATGGCATTCCAGTAGCGGTCGGTTTCCTGCTGATCGTCGGTGGCGATCTGGAACGAGAAGGCCTCGCTCTGTTTGAACGCGGAGCCGCCGTTCAATCCGATGCAAGGAATGCCGGCCACGGTGAATTCGACCGTCAGCACATCGCCCTTCTTGCCGGACGGATAGTCGCTCGGCGCACGGTGAACGGCACCCACCTTGGTGTCTGGAAAGGTTTCTGCGTAGAAGCGAGCCGCAGCCTCGGCGTCCTTGTCGAACCAGAGGCAAATCGTGTTCTTTGGCGTGCTTGGCATTGTGTGTTCCTTTTCGGCGTCAGAGTTGATCTGGCAGAGGTCAGCCCAGAAGATTGCGTGCCGTGCGCATGAAGATCCTTGAGCCGATCGGGATCAGGTCGTCGGGAAAATCATAGTCCGGATTGTGCAACGCAGGGTGACGCTCGCCCGCACCGAGGAAGAACATCGCCGACGAAGCGCTGTGGCCGAACAGACCGAAATCTTCCGAAGCGCGCATCGGCAAGGCTTCTTCGCCATGCACGACGCCCTCTTCGTTGAGCGCGCGTTGCAGGTGCTCCACCGCGTCCGGCGCATTGACGCTGGCGACGAAGATTTCGTGATAGTCCCGCCGGGCGGAAAGACCATGCTCGCCGACGATCCTGGTGACCAGCGCCTCGGCGGCGGCGCACAGGTCCGCCATGCGCTCGTCGCGGCGGGTGCGCAGCGTCGCCCAGACCTCGGCATGACCAGGCGCGATGCCGAACACGGCTTCGCCCATCGCGGCATGGGTGACGGTCACCATGGAGAAGTCGTCATCAGCGAAGGTTCCGCGCCCGAGCGCGGGCAGGGCCGGCATCAGCTGGCTGATCGCCAGCATCGGCGAGATGCCGGTCTCGGGCATCGACGAGTGCGCGGTCTTGCCCTCCAGCACGATGCGCATGCCGCGTGAGGCACAGTTGACCACGCCGGGTTTGAGCCGCACCTCGCCGAACGGCACGCCGGGCAGATTGTGCAGCGAGAAAGCGAAATCCGGCGCGATCTCGCCGAAGCGGGGATCGGCGACGACGCCGGCCGCGCCATTGCCGGTTTCTTCCGCCGGCTGGAACATCAGCACGACGCGGCCGCTTGCAGGCCTTTCGCGTCCCAACTGGCGGCCGAGGGATGCCAGGATCGCGGTGTGTCCGTCATGGCCGCACATATGCGACTTGCCCGGCACGCGCGACGAATGCGGTACGCCCGAAAGTTCTTCGATCGGCAAGGCATCGAGTTCCGAGCGGAACAGCACCGTCGGTCCAGCCCTGCCGCTGTCGTATATGGCCGCGACGCCGTGGCCGCCCAATCCGGTCAGCACCTTGTCCGGCCCCGTATCGGCGAGGAAGTCGACGACCTCTCTTGCCGTCTTCTCCTCTTCATTCGAGATTTCCGGCTGCTGGTGCAACTGGCGCCGCCACGCGGTCAATTCGACGATGTCCCGGTTGGTCAGGGTCATGCTTTTTGGCCTCCGCTGCATTCATTCTTCGCCATTCGTCTTCGTGCGCTCAGCTGAGTTCCTGGGCTAGTCCGATGAGAAGCCCTTCAGGCCCACGGATGTAGCAGAGCCGATACACGTCCTTGTACCGGACTACTTCGCCTACGAGTTGCGCGCCGCGCGTGCGGAGCCTTTCGAGCGTGTCATCGATGTCGTCCACGGTGAACATGACGCGGAGGTAGCCCAGGGCGTTGACCGGGGCGTTCCGGTGATCCGCGACGACAGGCGGCGCGAGGAAGCGGGAGAGTTCGAGCCGGCTGTGGCCATCCGGTGTGCGCATCATGGCAATCTCGACATGCTGATCGCCCAGTCCAGTGACACGTCCGGCCCATTCTCCTTCGATCGTGGCCCGACCTTCGAGTTCGAGGCCGAGTTCGCGAAAGAAATCAATCGTTACTCCGAGGTCTTCGACAACGATTCCTACATTGTCCATCCGCTTGAGGGCCATGTTCTCCAATCTCCAAGGTGTCGTTCGATATGTGGACATGCGGTCGTTAGCGCACGCGGCTGGGGCACAGGGCTTTGAACTGGTCCAGCGTATAGTCGTATCCGGAAGCGCCAGAGCCATCCAGCACCACGTTTTCGTCGGTGTCTGATATCAGGCAATCCGTCGCCGCATCCGCATCGGGATTGCGCCCCTGGAACAGCATGTTCGCGCCGTAGAAGGTGGTGAATCTGCCGGTCCTGCAGTTGGCTGATATCTCAAGATGCAAGGGCGTCTGCAACTCCTTGGCAATGCACGCCTCGGTCACCTTGCCAACATAGTCGCGGCAGAAGGCGATCGCATTCTGCCTTGTATGCTTGGCCACGATCCTGGCATGGGAGGATCCGATGCCGGATGTCTTGACGATGGTGACCTCCATGCCCGCTCTGCTGCCATAGTAGAGGGTTTTGGCCTCCGCCGATGTGGCCAGGACCAAAGTGGACAGCATGAGCAGCAAACGTCGCATGAAACATCTCCCTTTGACCGCGAAGGATTCCCGCGCACCATCGTTCGGTCAACCCTCGATAGGCGGTCGCCGCTGGCGCCGCTCCAGCCTATTGATTGATCTCGGGTTCGACGAGCCTTGCCAGGTTTCTGAGCGACTCCTGCCAGCCAAGATAGCAGGCCTCGACCGGAATGACGTCCGGAATGCCGGTCTGGGTGATGTCGATCTCGGTGCCGACCGACACCTTTTTCAAGACGACGGTCACCTGGATCTCGCCGGACAGATTGGGGTCGTCGAACCTGTCGGTATAGAGCAGGCGTTCGCCTGGAACGAGTTCGAGATACTCGCCGCCGAAGGAATGGCCGTCGCCGGTCGTGAAGTTGCGGAAGGACATCTTGAACGTGCCGCCGACCTTTGCCTCGAGGTGATGGACAGCGCAGGTGAAGCCGTTCGGCGGAAGCCACTTCGCCAGCGCGTCCGCTTCAACGAAGGCGCGATAGACTTTCTCCGGGCTGGTCGTCAGAACGCGATGCAAACGTACGGTGCCGGGCATTTCTGGATCCTTTCATGATTGCTATTCGGTACCCCAAGGACGAACGAGGTGTGGCCAGTCCGACATCGGCTCTCGAATTTTTTAAGGCGCCTCGCAACCTGTTCGGCTGGCGCCCCCAATGGCGTGCGCTGTTCAACCTCGCGCCCCCGCCAATGGTCGGCTATTCGATCTAATTTCTTTGCAAGCCGTTAAGGCGGCCATGCTGTTAATCAGCATTTGCTAATGATCCATTCGAATCTGGGGCAAGCCATGACCAAGAATCTCGGCAACGCACGCTATATGCCGCCAAAGGACGCCAAGGTCTCCGTGTTCAGCAAGGCCGCACCGGCCCTGTTCCCGCTGGTCGCGGCGGCGCTGGGCTACATGATCGGCAAGCAGTTCTTCGGCCTCTAGGCTCGAAAATCGGTCTCATGCGAAAGGGTAGATCAGGCGCCGATCTCGGTAACCACCTCAGCCCTGGCCTCCGCGGAGCGGATACGCTCGCTGGCCAGCAGCACGACCGGGCAGGTGACTGCGTCAAGCACCGCCGTCGCGGTATCGCCGAAGAACAGCTCTTCGCCCGGCCTTTGCGTGACACCCATGACCACCATGGCAGCACCCTTTGCCACTTCCCTGGCGATCGCCTTGTCAGGCGTGGCGCGGGTGCGGATGGCGGTGTCGACCTGCACGCCATAGCGAACGGCCAGATCGGCAATATCCTTCAGCATGGCTTCCTCGCGCCGATGCGAGACGGAGGTGGTCTTGCCGCCTTGCCGTGCCGCCTGCGATCACCGGCAGAGTCGGATAGAGATGGCGTCGGGCGACGAGCGGAAGCGCAACGCCCGTTTGGAACCTGAATCAGGTCGGGGCTTTATCCCACTGTTTGAAAACGATTTTCTTCAACCGGCTCGTTCTACACATGAACGTCGCCGAAGGAGAGTTCGCCGTCATCGCCAGGCGTCAGGAAGGCAGCTATCAACAGGCCTGCGTAGAGGAGCGCAACCGCGGCGACAATGACCGCGCCCGGAATGGGACCGAGGGCAGCGGCGCTGACGGCCTCGCGCAATGTGCTGACGAAGCCGACCGGCACAGCTTGATCGATCAGGCTCGGCGTCGACAGTTTGAGGATCCAGGCGAGGAACAGGATCAGCATCATATGCAGGTAGTTGCGGCGCAAACGCCGCGCGAGCGCCACTCTTTGCGAGACCAGGAATTTCGGCGCGCGCAAGCTTTCACCAACGATCAGCAGCCAGTCGGAAGCGAAGTCCGGCTGCGGCGAGAAGATCTGCGCGAAATAGTGGCGCTCGAACTGGCGCACGCGGGCGCGATAGACATCGAAGAACCGGTAGCGACGCGCCTCGATCCACAACAGGAGGAGCACCAGCAGCATGGCGAAAAGCAGCACGCCGTGATGGGCGCTGGCGGTTGACAGCGACACCGACAGCATGGCGGCGACAACGGTGATCGCCCAATTGCTCGTACGGTCGAGGCGGTCGCGCCAACCGGCCATGCGCGCAATCTCCGCGCGGTGGAAATGCGACATCACGGTGACCAGTTCGCCTGGCGAAAGCGATCTGCCGATGGGCGTTGCCGGCGCATCGTTCATAAAGCCCTCCAACCAACTGAAACGCCTCAGACTTGATCTCGTTCCGGCGGCGTCCGGATTTCGCACCGGCCGGCGGCCTCCGCCGCTTGGTGACCGCCACGCCGCGCCGGCGTGGCGGTCACCACCGCAGTTCAACGATCACATTGCATTGTCGGGTCTTGACCCCACCGCGACGAACCCCAAATCGATCATACCGGTGCCGACGCGGGGGCCGGCCTCATGGCAGCGCCCGCGTTGGCCGATGGCGTTACGACCATCGAACCCGGCACCAAGTGCCGGAGGCGATGAAGGCGCGAGACCCGGTCCAGGGTGTTTCCCAGGTGGAGCGGATCGGATCAGAAGGGAGCGAAACAGCAAGCGCAAATGGGGTCTGGGTCAGACGGCGCATTGTCCCCGGAGCATGGCAAAGAGCATGTAAACGAACCACGATCAAGAAAGGAGCAATGCAATGACCATTCGTGATCTAATGCCATGGAGCCGCGACACCAACCAGGCTCCGACCCTCTTTCGCGACCGCGACCAGGACCCGTTCATGAGCCTGCATCGCGAGATGAACCGCCTTGTCGACGACATGTTTCGCGGCTTCGGTGCACGGCTTCCGTCCATGTTCTCTTCGGCCGGCGGTGGCTGGCCCAGCGTGGAAATCTCCGAAACGGACAAGGAGATCCGTGTGACGGCCGAGATACCCGGCATGGAGGATAAGGACATCGAGGTGTTGCTCGATGACGGCGTCCTGACGTTGCGCGGTGAAAAACACGCCGAAACCGACGACAAGGAACGTCAGTTCTCCGAGCGGTTCTACGGGCGCTTCGAACGTCGCATACCCATCGGCTTCGAAGTCGAAGAAGACAAGGTCGCAGCCGATTTCCGCAACGGCGTGCTGTTCGTCACTTTGCCGAAGTCCGAGAAGGCGCAGAGCAGGACAAAGCGCATCCCCATCGGCGGCGGCAGCACCAAACACTAGAATAGATCAGCCGGGCGAGCGCGTTCGCGCCCGCCCGACAACCGACCTGAGTTCCTCGGGGATTATCAGTGGCCGGACTCGCGCCGGTCACATGGACCTTGAGAATCTCCTTGCCTTGGGCAACATGGCGGCCATGCCTGAGGCGCGAGAATGAACAAGCCGATTTCTGCCGCACCGCCGCGCAGGGGGCCGATGGCGCTGACCGAGGCGCTGGTTGCCCACACCATGCGCGCGGTCGAGGATGCCGGGCCGACACCGGGCATGGTTTATATGACCGATGCGGACTATGCGCGCATCCGCGACGAGGTGCTGGCCACAGCTCCAGCCGGACCGCTGAAACTGTTTGCCTATGGCTCGCTGCTGTGGAAACCCGCCGGCGAGGTGAGGGGTGGCGAACGAGCGGTGGCGACGGGCTGGCATCGATCGTTCTGCTTCACTGTGCAGCGTTTCCGCGGCACGGTCGAGAGCCCCGGCCTGATGATGGCGCTCGATCGTGGCGGCCAGTGCCAGGGCATTGTGTTTGAGATCGCCGAGCCTATTGTCGCCAACCTCGAAGCGCTGCTGCGCCGCGAGATGACCATCCTGCCCGCCGTCAACGTGCCGCGCTGGCTGCAGGTCAGGACCGAAAGCGGCCTGTGCCGCGCGCTCGGCTTCGTCGTCGATCCCGCCAATCCGCGCTATGCCGGCAAGCTCGACAAGCAGGCGATCGCGGCGACGCTGGCGACAGCCGTCGGACATTGGGGGTCGGGCGCCGAGTACCTGTTCGAGACGATCCGCCATCTCGAAACCTGCGGCATCCGCGACCGCAATCTGTGGCGGTTGCAGGAACTGGTGGCCGAGGAGATCCGAGGCGTACAGGCCAAGGATGCTTGAAGGTCAAAGCACCTTGCGAAAGCAAAGCTCTGATTTCGGAGGCTGCAGCAGCGAGAAATTTAATGAATTGAAAATAGTTTCTGTCCCAACGATGACTTGAACACCGGCGCAGGACACGGTGCGCGTGGGCCAGCTATGAGATCCTCCACCGGAGAGCATTATCCAGCGCTGGATCATATTCGGGGCCTTGCGGCCTTTCTGGTCTTCACCTGGCATTTCCTTCATGAGTCTCCCGAAGGCCCAGTGCCTTATGGCTTCGTGCCGGCTCTTCCTGTCTTCAGCTTTCTGGATGAAGGGCACACCGGCGTTTCACTGTTCATGGCGCTTTCCGGCTACCTGTTCGCCAAGCTACTTGATGGAAAACGGATCAACTATCTGCCTTTCTTTGCCAACAGGGCGCTCAGGCTGTTTCCGCTTCTGCTGGCCGTGATATGCATCGAGGCTTGCCGCAGGTACCTGGCCGGCCAGTCCCTGGATGGGTATTTCACGGGGGTTGGCGAGGGGGTTCTTCTTCCCACCCTTTCGAACGGCGGCTGGTCGATAACGGTGGAAGCTCACTTCTATCTGCTGCTGCCGTTTTTACTGATGGCATCCAGGCGGTTTGTGTTCGCGCCCTTGCTGTTCATCGCGGTAGCCATTGTGCTGAGGTCGGTCTTGTATGTGCAAATCGGCGAGATGCAGTCGGCAGCGTCCTTTACCATCATAGGACATGTGGATCAGTTTCTGGCCGGCATACTTGCCTTCCACCTGCGTGCCCACGCGAAGAACCGGCATTGGTTGGCGTTGGCCGTTCTCATAGCATTTTCAGGCGTCTTCTGGTGGTTCGATGCCGCCGGCGGATTTTACCAACTGGGACGTTATCCATCGCCCCATTGGATATGGATCATCCTGCCAACTCTGGAAGCGGCAGCCTATTCATTCGGTATCGCCTACTACGACACGAGCTTTTCGAGAAAGCGAACAAGCCTGCCCTTCAAGATCCTGGAGAAGGCGGGGGCCTACAGCTATTCGATCTATCTTCTGCACCCGTTCTTCATCATGCAGTTGGCTGCGTTCATAGACACGAATGTCATGACCATCAGCAATTTCTATGTTGCGTGCCTCTGGTCCGGGCTCTGCTTCGTGGCGACAATTCCGATCGGCCATTTCAGCTACACATGCATCGAAGCGCCATTCCTGCGCCTGCGCCTGCGCTATGTGGACCACAAGCCTGGAACCGCGGCTGTTGCGACCGCCAATACACCAAACATCGTTCACCCGTCCCTGAGCCACACCAGCATTTCGCCGGCTTCGCGGTTGTCCCAGGCGAAATAGGGGATGGCGGTCAGGCGCGTCTCGGAGGTAGCCGGCGGCTCGGGCCGGTAGAGCCCGCTTTGCCAGCCATCACCTTCGTCCGATCGGGCGACGGCCGACAGCGTCACCACGCCGCCGAGAAGCTCCGGCCGGTGCTGTGCTTCGACGCCGGCCGCCCTCGGCAGTGTCAGGCGATGCAGCTGGCTGTCATTGTCGGTCGCCTCGACGCAGTAGATCAGCGGACCGCGCGACAGCGCGACGCGGCCGGCATCCTGGCGCACCTGCGGGTTGGCGTAGAGCCGCTCGATCGGCATTTCGAGATCGAGCCGCACCTGGTCGCCCTTCTTCCATGTCCGCCGGATCGCGGCGTAGCCGTCGCTGGTGGTATCCGCCAGCTTGACCGCCTCACCATTGACCTTGAGCTCGGCGCCGGTGCTCCACGCCGGGATGCGCAGGTGCAGTGTGAACGCAACCGACACCTGCGGCTCGATGGTGATCTCGACGGCGCTGTCCCAGGGATAGCGGCTTGCCTGCGTCAGGCTCACCGGTACGCCTGATATGTCGAAGCGGGCGGTCGAGTCGCCGTAGAGATGCACGGCAAAGGCATCGTCGGCCAAGCTGTAGAAATAGCTGCCGATCGAGGCGACCATGCGCCCGATATTGGGCGGACAGCAGGGGCAACGGTGCCATTTCCAGCGATTGTGGGCGCCGCGGCTTTCGAGCGGATTCTCGTAGAAGAACAGCGCGCCGTCGAGCGACAGGCCCGAGATAGAGCCGTTGTAGAGGGCGCGTTCCATCATGTCGGCGTAGCGCGCGTTCGGTCCCATGCCGAGCATGCGGCTGGCCCAGAACACCAGCCCGACCGCGGCGCAGGTCTCGGCATAGGCGCTCTCGTTGGGCAGATCGTAGTCGCTGGTGAAGCCTTCATTATGCGCCGAGGGCCCCAGTCCGCCGGTGATGTAGAGGCTCTTGGTGGTGAGATCGTCCCACAGAAGGTCGAGCGCTGTCCGCAGGCTGTCATCGCCATATTCGGTGGCGATGTCGGCCATGCCCGAATAGAGATACATCGCCCGCACAGCGTGGCCGACCACCTTGTCCTGTTCGCGCACCGGCCGGTGCGATTGGCTGTATTCATAGGTCTTGAAATGATAGGCCTTCGGATCGGCGCCGCGGGCGCGCGCCTCCTCGTCGAAATAATGCGGCTGCTGGCCGCGCTGGTCGATGAAGTATTTGGCCAGCTCCATGTATTTCCGCTCGCCGGTCACCCGCGCCAGCTTGACCAGAGCCAGTTCGATCTCCTCGTGGCCGCAATAGCCCTTCTTCTTACCGGGTTCGGGGCCGAGCACCGACGCGATATGGTCGGCATAGCGGCACATGATGTCGAGCAGCTTGCGTTTTCCCGTCGCCTGGTAATAGGCGACCGCGCCCTCGATCAGGTGGCCGGCGCAATAGAGCTCATGGCAGTCGCGCAGATTGGTCCAGCGCTTGCCAGGCTGGATGCGCTGGTACCAGCTTGAGAGATAGCCGTCGTCCTGCTGCAGCTTGCCGTACATGTCGATGACGGCATCGATCTTCTTCTCCAGTTCGGGGTTCTTGCGCCGGTAGAGCGAATAGGCCGCCGTCTCGATCGTCTTGCCGAGATCGGAATCCCAGAACATTTGCGTGGTCACTGTCGACCCCGTGAATTCCGCGCCCTGGCGGTCGGCTTCGTCGGGCGAGGGCGAGTGGAACGGGATGACGACGCCTGGCGAGGGCCGGTCCGGGTCGATCTGCTCCAGCATGCGGGCCTCCACGCAGCGGTCGTAGAGGATATCGGCGGTGCGCGTGGCCACCGCGTCGGCGCGGTCGCCCCAGAAGCCGTGCACGTCGACCTGCGGCACCGGCAGCGGGCGGAAGGCGAGCTTTGGTTTTCCGGTTTTTGCGGATGGCGATGCTGTCATGTACTCACTCCATTCAGTCTGTCTATTTGATGGCCCCGGCCATCAGGCCGCGGATGTAGAAGCGCTGCAGGACCAGGAACAGGATGAGGCAGGGCACCATCATGACGGTGACGCCCGCCTGCACCGCACCCCAGTCGATGGCGCCGAAGCGGCCCGACTGCAGCGCGGTCATCATCACCGGCAGCGTGAACTTGGACTGGTCGGTCATCAGCACCAGCGCGGCGAGGAATTCGTTCCAGGCGCCGAGGAAGGCAAACAGCGCGATGGTGACGACGCCCGGCCAGACCAGCGGCAGCATCACCTTCACAAGCATGGCGAGATTGCCGGCGCCGTCCATGCGCGCGGCTTCCTCGATCTCGCGCGGCACCGCGTCGAAGGCGTTGCGCATCATGAAGATCGAGAACGGCAGCTGCAGCGTCACATAGACGCCGACCAGGCCGGTCAGCGTGTTGTGTAGGCCAAGCTTGGTCAGCACCAGGAAGATCGGCGTCAGGATCGACTGGAACGGGATCATGATAGTCGACAGGATGAGGATGAAGAAAAGGTCCTTGAACGGAAACCGGAACCGCGAAAAACCGTAGCCGGCCAGCACACTGACGGCGACCGACAGCAGCACGGTCATCACCGAAACGTAGATGCTGTTCTGCGCCGAGACCCAGAGCCCGTCGCCGAAGCTGTTGAGCGTGGCATAGTTCTCCAGCGAAAAGCCTGATGTCGGCCAGGGCGGCAGCGGCGGCAGGCGCGCTTCAGCCGCCGGCTTGAACGCTGACAGCACCGCCCAGACGATCGGTGCCGCAAACAGCACCGAGGCGATGATGCCGGTCGAATGCTCGCCGATACGGGCCAGGAGCCGGCGGTTGCGGGAAGCGGCCTGCGCCATCAGTCGAGCCCTTCTGGCTTGCGCAGCAGCCACAACTGGACGAGGCTGAGCGCCACCAGGACGACGAGCAGCACCATCGAGAGTGCTGCACCATAGCCGAGCTTGAACGACACGAAGGACTGGTTGAAGATCCAGTAGACCGCCGTCAGCGTCTGGTTGCGCGGGCCACCGCGCAGGATGATGTAGAACTGGTCGAAGGCGAGGATCGAGCCGGCGACCGACAGGATCAGCGCCAGCGCCAGCGTGCGGCGCATCAGCGGCAGGGTGATCGCCCTGAACCTGGCGAACGGCCCGGCGCCGTCGATGACGGCGGCCTCCTGCAGGTCCTGCGGGATCGATTGCAGGCCGGCCATCAGAATGATCATGGTGAAGCCGGCGACCTTCCAGACGACCATGGCGATGATCGACCAGAAGGCCGGCTGGAAGGTGGCCAGCAGGTTGAACTTCCTGTCGATCAGGCCAAGGTCATAGGCGGCCGGGCTGAACAGGCCGGAATCGACGTTCAAAAGCCACGACCAAAGCAGGCTGGCCGAGGCGAATCCGACAACCGCCGGCATGAAGAACATGGTCCGGTAGAGATTGGTCAGCGGCCGCGGCCGTTCGACGAACAGCGCCAGCGGAAACGCCACCACGAAGATCGCGATGGTGACGATCACGGTGTAGTAGGCGGTGAAGCGCAGCGCGTTCCAGAACCTGGTATCGCGCAGGATGGCGACATAGTTGCCGAAGCCGATAAAGCTGTGCTCGCCCATCAGCGGCCAGTTGTGCAGCGACATCCAAGCCGTCATGCCGAGCGGTATCAGGAAGAAGACGACAACCAGCGCGACAGCCGGCGCGACATAGAGCAGGCCGATCCACTGCCGGCGACCGGTGCGCTTGCCGATGCGTGGTGGTGCGGTGGTTGCTACTGTGATGGAGGTCATGGCTGTTCTGCTCTTGCTTTCCGTTCCCCTTGTGAGGAGGGAATTCCAGCTTGGGTTCCTCGCCCCCGCCAGAGGCGGGGGAGAGGTGGCCGCGAAGCGGCCGGAGAGGGGGCCTTCGTAGGGCGCAGTCCCCCTCTCCGTCTCGGCTTCGCCGAGCCACCTCTCCCCCACTCACGTGGGGGCGAGGAACCCAAGCTGGGTAGGCCGAGCGGATGTCTCAAAGCTTCCATGTCGAATAGCCTGCATTGACGGATGCGATGTCATCCTCCCCTCAAGGGGAGCTGGGGCGGCCACCCGCCCAGGGAGACGAGCGGGCGGCCGGCAGACGCCGCTTATTTCTGCGGCGCCTGGTCGATGATCGACTGCATCGTCTCCTGCGCGTTGGCGATGGCGCCGTCGACGTCGTCGCCGAAGAAGACCTCGTTGATCATCTGTGTCCACGGCCCGTTGGCGGAGTTGATCAGGTCGTTGAACACCACCGAATAGGGCGTGCGGCCCTTGGCCATGGCTTCGGCGGCGATCTGGTAACGCGGATCGAGATCCTTCAGCGCTTCCTTGGCGATGTCGCCGCGCACCGGCAGGCTGCCGTATTTGGCGAGGATCGTCTGGCCCTCGAGCGAGTAGGCGAAATCGAGGAACTCCTTCACCACGGGCAGCTTGGTGGTGCCCTTGGTGACGACGAAATTGTCGCCGCCGGCAAAGGACGACCAGCCGCTATCCTTACCCGGCAGGAAGGTGACGCCGTAGTCGATATCGGGATACTGGGTGTTGAGCGCGCCGATGGCGAAGGCGCCGGACGGCGAGATGCCGATATTGCCGGCAGCGAAGGCGGCAAAGAAGTTGGCGCCGGTGTCGGTCTGCGCGCCTGCCGGTACCAGGTCCTTCTTGACCATCGAGCGGTAGAGATCGATGGCGCCGCGCAATTGAGGACTGTCGAGCGTCGCCTTCGAGCCGTCCTCCGAGAGGATGTCGCCGCCCGACGCCCAGATCAGCGGCGTGAAGGTGAAGATGTTGCAGCCGCCGCAATTGCCGGAGAAGTAGAAGCCCTTGATGTTGCCGCCGAGCGCGTTGACCTTCTCGGCGTCGGCCGCGATCTCGGCCCAGTTCGCCGGGCCTTTTTCAGGGTCGAGGCCGGCCTGCTTGAACAGTTTCTTGTTCCAGATCAGCACCGAGGCGTCGGCGGAGAAGGGCAGGCCGTAAATGTGGTCCTTGTAGGTGCCGGTCTTCACATGCGCCGGCGACAGGCTGGCGAAATAGGGCAGGGACTTGGCCCAGTCGGTGATATCCTCCAACTGGCCGGCAGCGGCGAAGGACGGCGTGTAGATCAGGTCGAGCGACAGCGCGTCCGGTGCAGTGCCGCCGGCAGCCGCTGCGCCATATTTCGGGATGATCTCGGCATTGGGGATGATGTCCAGCTTAACCTGGTTGGTGTGCGCCTTGTTGTAGGCGTCGACGATCCTCGGCATGAAATTCGAGCCGTCGGCGCGCACCCAGATATTGGCCGTCTCGGCGGCGGCAGTGCCGAGACCGCTACCCAGAACGGCAGCGGCCAGGGCCAGTTTGGCAATCAGGTTCCTCATGTTTTCCTCCTCCAGGGTTGGCCGCGGTTCGCGGCTTGGCGCCGATCACGCGGCGCTTCGTCTTCAGCCATCCAGCGGATGGCCGCATGACTGCCGCACCACCAGCCGGCACGGCAGTTTTCGAATGCCCGGTGCGGCGGGCTTACCGCCGACCAGCGAAAGCAATGTCAGCCCCGCCTCGCGCCCAAGTGCGACCAGGTTCATGTCGACTGAGGTCAGCGGTGGGCGCGTCGCCTCGGCCACGATCTCCCAATTGTCGAAACCGATGACACCGACATCGCCGGGAACGCCAAGGCCCCGCTCGCGCAAGGCATCGATGACGCCGCGAGCGATCTGGTCGTTGCCGCAGAAGACGGCGTCCGGCCTTTCGCTTTTGCGGTCGAACAGTTGCGCTACCGCCTGATGGCCCCAGGCTTCTGACCAGGAGCCGAGCAGCGGCTCGGTGACCGGCAGGCCGTTTTCGATCAGCACGTCGCGGTAAGCCTGCGCCCGCGCATGCACCACGGCAAAGCTCGCCGGTCCTGTGACATGGGCGATGCGCTTCCAGCCCAGCCAGAACAGATGCTCGACCGCCAGCCTGGCGCCGTCGGCGTCGTCCGAGACGAAGGCGATCGCGTCGGGATCGGGCTGCGTGAAGGCATAGATCACCGGGACGCGCAGATTGCCGAGGTCGACGGGCAGATGGCGGTCGATGCGCTTGCCAGTGGCGATGATGCCGTCGACGCGCTTGTCGAGCATGGCGTCGACATGCATCTGGCCCAGCCGCGGATCCTCCTCGACATTGCACAGGAACACCGAGACGCCATTGTCGACCAGCGCGTCCGAAATGCCCGACATCAGCGGCAGCGAGAAGCGGCCATAGGTATCGTTGGTAAGCAGGCCGACGGTGAAGCTGCGCCGCCTGAGCAGGCTCTGCGCCAGGCTGTTGGGCCGGAAGCCGAGCCGGCGGGCCGTCTCGCGGATGCGTTCGCGCGTCTCGGCGGTCATCCGCCCCTGGTCGTTGAGCGCCTTCGAGGCGGTGGCGACGCTGACGCCAGCCTGCGCCGCCACGTCACGCAAGGTGACTGGCTTGGAAAAGACCGGGACAGGCAGATCGTCCGATGCCATCGCGCAGAGAATCCTTAGCTGGGAAAAGGTTTTCTCTTACTGGTCCGAGCGAGGCCCGGCACACGGCCAAGCCCGATCGGAAATGTTTGGAAAAACCTTTTCTCAAACCAAGGCTAAGCCAGATCTGATGGTCGTTCAAGCGGAAAAATGGCCTGGACAGGCAATGGCTTCAGGTTTGGAATTCGCCCCATCCGTTTACGAACCCCGCGCTGCTCCTTGCGTGTTTGGAATATGCATGATGAAGGGCGCCGCCAACCGGGCATGTTCCGGTTGCGGCGGCCGTCGGAAGCTGTCGCCCGTCACGTCTTTTACCAGTGCAAATCGGTGGCGCCTATTTTCAATTTGGCATGCAGGGCGATCGCGAAAAGAGTGCTATGGAAGGGGCGTGAGCGTCCTTGCTCCGCTCTTCCCGATATTCGAGGTTATTTTCGTGCGTGAACCGTCGCTGCTGCCTGTCTTTGGAAAACTGGGCCTTAAGGCCCCTGTCGCCTTCGCCGCGGCGCCGGTCCGGTCGACAGGTGTCGTGTCGCGCCTGCGGGAGTTTCTGGCCGCGCATGGCGGCATGGTGCTGAAACTGTCGGTCATCGCCTGGACGGTGCTGATCCTGGGCGCCGTGTTTTTCATGATGCAGGGCTGAACGGGATGGCCAACCGCTACACACTGCGCATGGAGCTTCCACAAAGCTGGAGCATTATCGACGTCTTCACCGGCCAGCCTGCAGTGGTCCGGCAAAAGGTGATGGTCGGGATGGGCCCGCGTGAGGCCGAGGATATGGTCGTGCAGATGAATGTCCGCGACGTCAAACGCCGCGAACGGGCCGAGCGCAAATCCTGATCCCACATCGGCCATTGCGTCTGGACAGCATTTCGCCGCCGCAAGAAGCCTGCGCACAGCAAATCAAGGGATACTCGTGAGAGCCAGTCTGAAGCAAAAGATACTGGAGGTCTGCGACCGCAAGATTTCCGAAAAAGGGTCCGGCGTCGGCGTGTCGTTCTATGCGTTTTTCGCCAACAGGAACGACGACCCCGAACTCTTGATGGAAGCCGAATGGTGGATCAGAACCCACCGCCTCGACCATTTTGAAAAGGCACGATGGTCGAGAAGATGGACCTCGGCTGATCAACCGAAATCGGCTGCCGTCAGCACATACATGCTCTTGTGGGTGCGGTCGTAGGCCTTCGATGCCACCTCGCGGATGGCGCTGCTCTCGGTGTCGAATGTGGCGAGATAGCCGGCTTCATCGGCAGCAGTTCCCGGCCGCATCTTGGCCATGGCGTCGGCGGCGACCGAGAAGGAGATCTGGAACATGCCGTCATGTCCGACGAAACGGATACGCCGGCCGGCTTCGTCATAGCTGCGGCTGCGGTTGGGGAAGGTGAGACTCATGTCTTGCTCCCTTGTTCTGGCGCAATTCCGGTCGGAAAACCGCTGCGGAATTGCTTAGGCTTTCTTGGTCACCCGCTTCTTTTTCGGCGTCGGATTGAGGGCCTCGGCGACGCGGTCGGCCTCTTCCTTGGCCAGCCGCAACTCCCTGAGCCTTGCCGTCTTGATCTCCCGGGCCCTCGCTTCGGATATGTATTCGGCGGTTGCCTTGTTTTTCTCCGCTGTCTTCTTCTGCTTGTCGACAAAGCGGGCTTCAGCTTTTTCCATGATCGTCTGATTGCCTTCGGCCATCGTAAAAATCTCCCTTATGCCTGAAATCGTGAAAGTGAACTTGTCCGATAAATAGGCACTCGATCGGCAAAATTCAATCTTTTGAAATATTTGACCAATCGGCGATATCACGAAACCGGCTGCCGAAATAATACTTTTGATTATTTAATTTCGGTCGCGAATAATTTTTGGCACTCCTATCTATCGAGTGCCAACGCGTTTATAGAAGAGGGGCGTGGCCGCCTGTGCCGGCCCCAGAAAGAAAGTTCCCATGAAATTTCGGCCACTCCACGACCGCGTCGTCATTCGTCGCGCCGAAGGCGATATCAAATCCAAGGGCGGTATCATCATTCCCGACAATGCCAAGGAAAAGCCGCAGGAAGGAGAAGTCATCGCCGTCGGGCCTGGCGCACGCGACGAAAATGGCGTGCTTGTTGCGCTCGACGTCAAGGCCGGCGACTTCATCCTGTTCGGCAAATGGTCGGGCACCGAGGTCAAGATCGACGGCGAGGACCTTCTGATCATGAAGGAAGCCGACATTATGGGCGTCATCGAGAAGAGCGAGACTGGCGTCATCGACAAGAGCGAGACGGGCGTCACCGACAAGACCGTGGCTGCCAAGAAGGCCGCCTGATCCCATTTTCTCCGAACGAACTGGATAAAAATCATGTCTGCCAAGGAAATCAAATTCTCCACCGATGCGCGTGACCGCATGCTGCGCGGCGTCGAGATCCTCAACAATGCTGTGAAGGTCACGCTCGGTCCCAAGGGCCGCAACGTCATCATCGACAAGGCCTATGGCGCGCCGCGCATCACCAAGGACGGCGTCACCGTCGCCAAGGAAATCGAGCTTGCCGACAAGTTCGAGAACATGGGTGCGCAAATGGTGCGCGAAGTGGCCTCGAAGACCAACGACCTCGCCGGTGACGGCACCACCACCGCAACGGTGCTGGCCGCCTCGATCCTGCGCGAAGGCGCCAAGCTGGTCGCCGCCGGCATGAACCCGATGGACCTCAAGCGCGGCATCGACCAGGCGGTTTCCGCCGTGGTCAAGGAAATCCAGGCGCGGGCCAAGAAGGTCAAGTCGTCGGCCGAGATCTCACAGGTCGGCACCATCGCCGCCAATGGCGATGCCAGCGTCGGCGAGATGATCGCCAAGGCGATGGACAAGGTCGGCAATGACGGCGTCATCACCGTCGAGGAAGCCAAGACCGCGGAGACCGAGCTCGACGTCGTCGAGGGCATGCAGTTCGACCGTGGTTATCTCAGTCCCTATTTCGTCACCAATGCCGACAAGATGCGCGTCGAGCTGGAAGAGCCCTACATCCTCATCCACGAGAAGAAGCTCGGCAATCTGCAGGCCATGCTGCCGATCCTCGAAGCGGTGGTGCAGAGCGGCAGGCCGCTGCTGATCATCTCCGAAGACGTCGAGGGCGAGGCTCTTGCCACGCTGGTCGTCAACAAATTGCGCGGCGGCCTCAAGGTCGCGGCCGTCAAGGCGCCGGGCTTCGGCGATCGCCGCAAGGCGATGCTGGAAGACATCGCCGTGCTGACATCAGGCCAGATGATCTCCGAAGATCTCGGCATCAAGCTCGAAAACGTCACCATCGAAATGCTCGGCCGCGCCAAGCGCGTGCTGATCGAGAAGGACACCACCACGATTATCGACGGCGCCGGCACCAAGGCGACCATCCAGGCGCGCGTCGCCCAGATCAAGGGCCAGATCGAGGAGACGACCTCCGATTACGACAAGGAAAAGCTGCAGGAGCGGCTGGCCAAGCTCGCCGGCGGCGTTGCCGTCATCCGCGTCGGCGGTGTCACCGAATCGGAAGTCAAGGAAAAGAAGGACCGCATCGACGATGCGCTGAATGCCACCCGCGCGGCGGTTGAAGAAGGCATCGTGCCGGGCGGCGGCGTGGCATTGCTGCGTGCCAGGTCGGCACTGGCCGGCTTGAATGGCGCCAATGCCGATGTCACCGCTGGCATCTCGATCGTGCTGCGGGCGCTCGAAGCGCCGATCCGCCAGATCGCCGAGAATTCCGGCGTCGAGGGCTCGATCGTCGTCGGCAAGCTCTCCGACAGCAAGGACCACAATCAGGGTTTTGACGCCCAGAACGAGGTCTATGTCGACATGATCAAGGCGGGCATCGTCGATCCGGCGAAAGTGGTGCGCACCGCGCTGCAGGATGCAGGGTCGATCGCCGCGCTTTTGATCACTGCCGAAGCGATGATCACCGACATCCCGGCCAAGGATGCCGCACCTGCGGGTGGCGGCGGCGGCATGGGCGGCTACTAAGTCAGCCGGCCTGTCCATTCTGCTTGAGACGGGATTCACGGCCCCCGATCGGGGGCCGTGATGATTTTCAAGACAGGTTCATGGCGGCAAAAGTTCCCGCGTGGCGGCCTTCCCGCTCAGCCCAGCGCCGGGCGCAATCCTGATCTTGCGGCTTTCGGAGGGAACGGGATTCACGCTAGACTGCTCCGGTGGTCGTTTGGTGCGGAGCTTTCCGGCCTTTGGCAAGCGATCGAGACGGGCCCGCGACTATCGATACGGAGGCAAGTTCATGTTTGCGGCCAAGGCCATCGACACCTCGGACAAGGCCGCGTTCTACCGCGACCTCGCCAAGCAATTGAAGGCGCTGCTCGAGGGCGAGCGCGATTCGATCGCGAACGCCGCCAACACCGCCGCGCTGATCTTCCAGATGGTGCCGGACCTCAACTGGGCCGGCTTCTATTTCCTGCAGTCGGACGAGGAAATGGTGCTCGGGCCATTCCAGGGCAAGCCGGCTTGCGTGCGCATCGCCGTCGGCAAGGGTGTGTGCGGAACCGCGGTCGAACTCGGCACCTCGATGCTGATCAAGGATGTGCATGATTTCCCCGGCCACATCGCCTGCGATGCCGACTCGCGCTCGGAACTGGTCGTGCTGCTCGAGGACGATGAAGGCGTCTTCGGCGTGCTCGATCTCGACAGCCCGCTGCCGGCCCGCTTCGACAAGGCCGACCAGGCGGGCATCGAGACGCTGGCGGCGATCTATGCCGCGGCGAGTTCGTTCGAGGACTGAGCGGCTCGGTACAAGATCGAGCACCAGCCGTGGAGTCTGCGGCGCCCCTCTGCCCTGCCGGACATCTCCGCACCCGAGTGGGCAGGCCGGCAGTTGTGCGTCGGCCCTGTGTCAGGCGCATCTACGGATCGGTCTTCAGCGCGCGCGTGAAAGCTGCGGCCGCCATATCGATCAGCTGCGCGTGAATCTCGCTGCGCGATCGTCCTTCGCCATCGTCGCACACTGGGTCGCCGATCTGTTCGGATGCGATGATGCCGGGAGCGCCGGGTTTGCATTCGGCGAACATGCTGTAATGGCTGGCATCCTCAACCGTCGCATAGCTCGCCTTTGACATCGCTTTTGCGATTCCGGAGGCATCTGCGGTAGCGGGGATCTTTCCCGGACGGCCAAGATTGACGATATCGACCGGAATGCTGATGCCGGCAAAGCTTTTGACGTCGAAGATATCGGTTGGAGCGGGGTCGATCGCCATGGCGAAGCGAATGCGCCCATCCCGGTTATCACGGCCGGCCGGCTGCAAATCCATGGCATGGAGATCGACTCCACTTTGCCTGACCCACTCGCAAAGCGAAGCATTGAGCAGGTCCGTATCGCAATAGGCCGCGAGCAATTTCGGGTCGACGCGGGCGCCGGCTATCGCCAGAGCCGTGTTGCCGCCCATGGAAAGGCCAAGGGCGCCAACTTTGCCTTGTTCAAGGTGATCCCTGAAAAACGCTTCCTTTTCCACTGCGGTCAAGGTTGCCGTGAGATCGGCAGGCCGCAACCAGAGCTTCATCGTCTCGGCGGCGGATCTGTTTTTCCCCGTATTTCCCGGATGCGTCGGAGCTGCGACGACGAATCCCTGCCTGGCCAAGGGCGTCGCGATCCAGCTCATGGCTTGCGGGTTTCCCGCCAGACCTGCGCCGTGTGACAGCAGGATGAGCGGAAACTTTGCGTCTGTTATTGGCGCATCGCGCATGGCTGACGTGCCGACGAAAAGATTGCTGTCGCCGAGCGAAACCGTTTCGCCGCCAGGTTGGGCCGGGTACCAGACCGTCACATCAAGATCGATGCCGCGCTCCGTGGACGCGGCGGACAACTGACGAACGCCGACAGTGTCGCCGGCGTTGGCCGGATGTTGCATCAGCATTGTCGAGACGATGATGGCGCAGAGCATGGTCCAGAATTTCATTGAGGTCTCCGTTGTCGAACGCGTTCGCCATGGCTGGAGAGCCCGGAGTCTTCAGCTCCGGGGCCGGTTGGCGCTTTTGTTCGGTTGCTGTGTCGATGCCCCGAATATCAGGATCGGAGCGAAGCCTGCGTCCTCGATCGCGATCGAGGACGTGCTTTATCGCAATTGAGTACCATCCCGTGGGAAATAGCGCCGCTAGCCGCCCACAGCGCTCGCTAGCGAGGGCGATTGCGCGTTCCGGTCCCGCCAGGCGAGCGGGGTGATGTCCGTCACGCGGCGGAACTCGCGGTTGAAGTTCGACTTGGTCTGGAATCCGACCGCAAGCATGATCTCGGTCACGGACTGATCGGTCTCGGTAAGCAGCCGGCAGGCCTCGGCGATGCGGTACTGGTTGACATATTGCGAGACGTTCCTGGCTGTGGCCCGGTTGATCGTCGCCGAAATCTGCCGCGCCGGAATTCCGGCGCGCCGGGCAAGGCGGTTGAGGTTGAGATTGACGTCGCGATAGAGCTTTTTCTCCTGCATCAGTTCGTTGACCCTGGCGATCGTCTTGGCGTCTTCGCCGGCATCGGGCGGGGACGAGACATCGGCGGGCTCGGCGGCGTTGCGCGGGACACGACTTTGGCTGGCCGCCGCCGCCGCCACACCAACAAGGACGAGCATGAAAAGATTAGCGACGCCGATCACCATCGCCGCTCGGGCGCCGTGCCCGGACGCCATTTCGAGGGAAACCAGCACATCGACCACACCCGACAGGCAAAGGACCATCGCCGCGGCGATGATGGCGCGGTAGGCCGGGACCGCACCATCGAAAGGCGCCAGGCGAAGGTCGTCGGCGCCGGACCGGAGCAGCCAGAGAATGGCGGCGGCGTAGATAAAATCGATCGATATCAGCGCCACGTCGACCGCGTCGCGCCAAAGACTCACCAGCAGGAAGACGATGATGGCTGGCGTTGCATGGAGCGTCAGCAGGGCCAGCCATCGGCGGTCGCTGGCGCGGACGAGCTTCGAGACGCCGGCATAGAGCAGCGACGGCATGATCGCGGCGGACACGGGCGCGATATAGCCCACTTCGCTTATGCCATACCCCCAGCGTAGTCCGGTGAACACCGATTGCACCGCGGCGAGCAGGATCAGGCCGAGAAACGGCAGGTTCGGTGTTGACTCATCCCCGCGCCTGGCGACTACCCAAAGCAGGATGAACAGCAACAAGGCGACGACGAAGGGCAGGGGAATTAACGGCATGGGTCGGTTGCGGGCTCGCGTGCTGATGCGCGGACCGTAACCGATATGATTTGATTTCCAAACTCGCCGATTAAGCGTCGCTCTACGCGAATTTCACCAGCAGCAGGCTGAAGCAGCCGATGAACAGGAAGGCCGAGAAGGCGAGCGCCAGCGGGCGCAGGCCGCGTGAGCGCAACTGCGAAATGTCGGCCTGCAGGCCCATCGCGGCCAGCCCCATGGTCAGCATGATGGTGGTGGCGAGCGCCATTGCCGATTTCACCTCGGCCGGCACCGTGACCAGACTGTTCAGCGCCACGACGGCGACGAAGGCGGCGACGAACCACGGCATGGGCGGCCGGGCTGCCGACTGATCGCTGCTTTTGCGGCGGGCCATCAGGCCGAGCGCGACGACCATCGGTGCCAGCATGGCGACGCGGGTCAGCTTGGCGACGGTGGCGATCTCGCCGGACTGGGTGCCGTTCTGGAAGCCGGCGCCGATGACTTGCGCCACCTCATGGATGGAGGCGCCTGCCCACAGGCCGAAAGCATGCTGGTCGAGGCCGAGCATGGGCGCCATGAGCGGGAAGCCGAGCATGGCGACGGTGCCGAACAAAGTGATCGAGGCGACGGCGTAGGTGACGTCCTCGTCGCGCGCATCGGTGACGATGTTGGTGGCGACGATGGCCGAGGCGCCGCAGATCGAGGTGCCGGCGGCAATCAGCTGCGCCAGCTTGGCGTCGACGCCGATCAGCCGGCCGAGCGTGGCGGTGAAGACGAAGGTGGCGCCGAGCGTGGCAGCGACGATGCCGATGCCGCCGGCGCCGATCGACACCACTTGGCCAAGCGTCAGCTGGAAGCCGAGCAGCACGATGGCGAAGCGCAAGAGCCGGCGCTGCGAAAACGCGATGCCGGCCTTGGCGTGGGCGGGCGTGCCGAGCACGTTGGAATAGACCATGCCGGCGACCACCGCGAGGATCATCGGGCTGAACAAAGCGAAGCCGGAGACATTGCGGGCCGAGAAGGCGACGCCCGTGATCATCGCGACCAAGACGATTCCGGGGACGACGCCGTTCCAATCGAGGGATTTTCGTCCCAGGGCGAGTTCGGCGGAAATCAGGCTTTTCGGAATATCGTTCGCGATGTGGGTAAAGGAAGACAATGCAATGCTCCGGGCGGGTATGTCGGAGGAATGCCATTCCTGAAACAATCTTTCCAACGAATTATTCTCGTTAGAACGATCGATTTTTATGAACGACTGGCGTCTTTCCAAGTCTGGCCAATGCGACATAGTCTCGAACCGGCGAGATGGAGACCGCATCGTGTGGCAAGATGAGTTCATCGGGAAGATCGGCCGCGCCCTCGAAAACGACCCGAGCGTGATGGCGCTGTTTGTCGGCGGCAGCTTCGGCAAGGGGCAGGCCGACCGCTACAGCGACATCGACCTGATCGCCATCGTCGCGCGCGACGATCAGGCCGCGTTCAACGCGGCATGGCGGCAGCGTCTCGAAGCGATCGCGCCGATCGTGTTCTGGAACGAGACGGGCAAGGACACGCGCCTGTTCAACGCCATTACCGATCAATGGCAGCGCATCGACCTCATCTCGACCGACGCGGAAGCCCTGAAGAAGCGAGGCAGGGATACGCTGAAACCTTTGATCGACCGGGATGGCCTGTACGACAGTTTGCCGGTTACGATCGCGTGGCCCGGCCCCAACAAGGGATATGTCGCCTATCTCATCAACGAGTTTTTCCGCGTCTTCGGCCTGCTCTCCGTCGCGGCCGGCCGTCAGGAATACCTGCTCAGCGTCGCCGGTGTCGAGCTGCTGCGCATGATGCTGTTCAACCTGTTGAGCGAAGAGGTCGAGCGGGCGGACAAGGGCGGCATGCTGGCATGGAGCCGCCGGCTGTCCGAAGAGCAGCTCGGCCTGCTGGCGACCATTCCTCCAGTGGCGCCGACACGGCAGTCAATCATCGCGGCGCATCTGGCCTGCGCCAACGCCTTCGTGCCGCGTGCCCGCAAATTGGCCGCCCGCTGGGGCATCGAATGGCCGCAGGCTTTCGAGGACGCCACCTGGAGACATCTCGAGCGCGAAGTGGGGCTGAAGAGGCCGGCTGGCTTGGCCTGACGGGGAGGTCCGATCCTGGTCAAAGCTGCGCTTCGATGGCCGTCTTGTCGATGACCGACCAGACGTGCCTGATCCTGTCGTCCAGAAATTCATAGAAGACGTTCTCGCTGAAAGAGACCTTTCTGCCGTTGACGGGCAGGCCAAGGAAGGTTCCGATCGGCGTGCAGTTGAATTGGAGCCGGCTGGCTACGAAGGGCGTATCCGAGATCAGCAGCTGGATGTCGAAATAGAGGTCCGGAATCTCGGAAAAATCCCGCTCCAGCATCTTGCGATAACCCGAGAGCCCGACGCGGTCGCCATTGTAGTGGACCTCGTCATGGACGAAGCGATGCAGCCGCGCCCAATCCTGATTGTTGAGGCACTCGATGTAGCCTCGATAGGCGTCGGCGAGGTCGGTGTCGGTCACGGCATTGCTCCGGTGCTTGCGTCTTTGGAAAAGCTCATGCTCGAACAAGAAGATAGAACGACGGCAGATTCAATCCAGATGGATTGCGCTGTTGGTGCCGAGAGGGGCGACCGTCAGCCGTCAGCCGACTCCTAAAGCGCATCGCGTTCGAACAGATTCATGCGACGGGCTTTTCCAGGCATGGAGCACAGCATAGGTCGAGGCCGATGTCGCAGCGAGCGTGCGCGCGCTCTACGCCCCGGATCGGCGGGAGCGTCTCAGCTTGAAATTTGGCTTTCCGAGAGCTCGCGTCTCGCGGCCGTGAAGACTTCGCGGGCGGCATCCGCATTCATGACGGCAATTGCGAGGCCGATGACGATATCGGGCCAAGCCGAGTTCCACACAAATGCCGTGACCAGGCCGGCGGCAATGATTGCGACATTCGCCAGGACATCGTTGCGCGCCGACAGGAAGGCTGCACGGGTAAGGCTGCCGCTGTGATGGCGATAGCGAGCGAGCATGAGCGCGCACGACAGGTTGACGAGGATCGCGCCAGCCGCGGTAAGCGTCAGCGGAACGGGCGCTGGGGGGATTGGAATGTTGAATTTCTCCCAGGCCGTCCACAAGGTCGCCAAAGCCGGGATCAGAAGTATTCCCGCCAGCGCCATTCCGAGCCGCGCTCTGTTGCGGATGGTCCAGCCCAGCGCGACCATGATCAGGAGGTTGATGGATGCATCCTCCAGAAAATCGATGCTGTCGGCGAACAGCGATACCGACCCGATCCAGACGGCTACGGCAAACTCGATTCCGAAATAGGCCAGGTTCAGGATGGCAGCCATCCGCACCGCCTTGTTCAGCGTCCCGATCATGTTTGTCCATCGATCAATTGCCGTTACCGCGCGGCCTGCAGCGATTCCATGACATGAGACATTACCGATTGAGCAGCCGTCTTGACAGCGCCCCGCTGCATGCTCCAGCTTGACGCCATGTTCGTCTTTGCGCCCACCAACGACAAGCGACGCCGTCCCTGCACGATGCGGAGCGGCGAGCTGATTGCACGACGACGAAGACCGGCACGATAGACCCGGTTCGTTCGTTTCCAGCCCCGCCCGCCTCAAACAGGTCGGCGGGGTTTTCATATTCTGGAGCACTTTCATGACCATCGTTTCTTCCATCCGGCTTCGGCCGGCCGAGCCGGCGGATGCCACCGCGATCAGGGACATCGTGCGCGCCGCCTATGCCAAATGGGTGCCGGTGATCGGCCGCGAGCCGCTGCCGATGCGCGCCGACTACGACAAGGTCGTTGCCGAGCATTCGTTCGATCTCGCCGTCGAGGGCGATCAGATCGTGGGAATGATTGAAACCATGCTGACCGACGATCATATCTGGATCGAGAATGTCTGCGTCGCACCGGATGCGCAGGGCAGGGGGATCGGCCGGCTGCTGCTCGAGCGGGCCGAGCAAAAGGCGATCGAAGCGGGCCGCCTCGAGCTTCGCCTGCTGACCAATGGCGCGTTCGAGGCGAACGTATCGCTCTACAAAAAGCATGGCTATACGATCGACCGCGAAGAGCCGTTCATGAACGGCGTGACGGTTTATATGAGCAAGCGGCTGGCCGGGTGACGCGGACGGTCCGAACTGGCCCCCTGGCTCAATCACTGCCGCACTGGCTCAACCACTTCCGGGTTGCGTTTGACAGCGGCGTTTGTGCATCGTTATCTCTAGCCAGATATTACGCCCGGCGCGACCATGCGGCCAAGGAGAAAATCGTGTCACACAATCTGCAGTTCTATATCGATGGTGCGTGGGTTGATCCTGTTGTGCCCAACACATTGGACGTCATCGATCCATCGAGCGAGGATGCCTTCGCGCAGATATCGCTCGGCTGCAAAGCCGATGTCGACAAGGCGGTCGCCGCCGCCAGGCGTGCTTTCAACACATTCGGATTTACAGAGGTCGGCGAGCGGCTAGAACTCCTGAACCGCATCATCGCGATCTACAAGAAGCGTAGCGGCGATCTGGCGGTTGCAGTGTCGCGCGAAATGGGTGCGCCGCGCCAGATGGCGTTGGACAGCCAGGTCGGCATCGGCCTTGCGCATTTGCAGAAGATGGCGGACGTGCTGAAGACGTTCGAATTTCGACACGTCAAGGGCAACCATCTGGTGATCAAGGAACCGATCGGCGTCGTCGGTCTGATCACGCCGTGGAACTGGCCGCTCAACCAGATCACCTGCAAGGTCGGTCCCGCACTCGCCGCCGGCTGCACCATGGTGCTGAAGCCATCCGAGATCGCGCCGCTCGACGCCATCATCTTCGCCGAGATTCTGGACGAGGCTGGCGTGCCGAAGGGCGTGTTCAACCTCGTCAATGGCGACGGCCCGGGCGTTGGTCAGGCGCTGTCCAGCCATCCCGACATCGACATGATGTCGTTCACCGGTTCGACCCGCGCCGGCATCCTGGTGGCCAAGGCCGCAGCCGACACGGTCAAGCGCGTGCATCAGGAGCTTGGCGGCAAGTCGGCCAATATCCTGTTCGGGGATGTCGACCTTGCAAACGCCGTCAGCAAGGGCGTCGCCGGCTGCTTCAGCAACAGCGGCCAGTCCTGCAACGCGCCGACGCGCATGTTCGTACCGCGCGACCGCCACGATGAGGCTGCCGGTTATGCCAAGGTGGCAGCGGAAAAGTTCACCGTCGGCCCCGCCGATGCAGCAGGCACCAAGCTCGACCGGTGGTGAGCCAGATCCAGTTCGACAAGATACAGGACCTGATCCAGGCCGGCATCGACGGGGGTGCGACGCTGGTGGCGGGTGGCCCCGGCCGTCCGGCCGAACTCAACCGCGGCTATTATGTCCGTCCGACGGTGTTCGCCGACGTCACCCACGACATGCGCATCGCCCGCGAGGAGATTTTTGGGCCGGTGCTGGCGATCATGCCCTATGACAGCGTCGACGAGGTGATCGAGACCGCCAACGACACCGTCTACGGTCTCGCCTCCTACATCCAGGCCAAGGACATGAAGAAGGCGCGCGAAGTGGCGGCGCGCATGCGCACCGGCAATGTCTACATCAACTATCCCCAGTGGGACGCCGGCCTGCCGTTCGGCGGCTACAAGCAGTCGGGCAATGGCCGCGAATATGCCGAATACGGGCTTGAGGATTTCCTCGAGATCAAGGGCATCGCCGGGTATGAGGCGGCCGAGTAGGCACGATAGGGCGCGGCGATCTGCCCGCGCACTGCCCATTTGTCGGAAGCCGGCGCTGCACTCCGTGGGGCGAGGAACCGCAGCCTTGCCACGCCACGACCCTGATCTCATCCTTGCCAATTGGCAAATACGTGCTATATATCTGCCAATAGCAGGGTGAGCAAAAAATGCAGCTTCAGTCCATTGTCACGACACCGGCCACGGTTGGCAGCGCCATCTCGGATGAAGAGGCGGGTGCGCTGGCGCGCACTACAGTCAATTTGTTCAAGGCCTGGAATCTGACCGACCTGGAGGCCTGCATCCTGCTCGGTGGCATATCGGCCCGGACCTGGGCACGTTGGAAGACTGGGGCACGCTGGAAGGAAGGCGGCGTCGGCAGGATCGACCGTGACCTGCGCACCCGCATGGCGCACCTGATGGGCATCCACAAGGGCCTGCGCTATTTGTTCACGGACCCGGCACGCGGCTATGCCTGGATCCGCAAGCCCAATGCCACTTTCGGCGGCCAGTCGGCCCTCGACCTGATGCTGCGCGGCGAAATTTCCGATCTTGCCGCGATGCGCGAATGGCTCGATGCGGAGCGTGGTGCATGGTGAGTGGGCTTGCGGTCCGTCGCCGCGTCGACTGGCACCAGACCTTCCGCATCATCCGCTCCATCCATCCGCCGATAGACCTCTTCGAGGACATTGCAGACCCGCGCGACTGGGAGGCGCTGGCCTCGGTCGAGGCGAAGACCAACCCGCGCATAAGGTTCGAGATTGGCGACCTCGGCAAGGTGGCCGCCGCGAGGCGGGTCTCCGGGCCCGGCGCCAGCTTCGTGATGGCGCCCTTCGTGCATTGTTCGACGCTGCGGCCCGGACGCTTCTCGGATGGCAGCTACGGCATCTACTATGCCGGTGACAGCGAGGACGTGGCGCTGGCCGAGACCATCCATCACCACCAGAAATTCATGCGCGCCACCCATGAGGATCCGGGCTGGACGGCGGATTTCCGCGTGCTGATCGGCAGCGTCGACCGCGACCTCGATGACGTTAACGCGGTGCCTGATGTGCTCGACCCGGACGACTATTCCGCCTCGCAGGCGGAAGGGCGTGCGCTGCGGGCGGCAGGCAGCGACGGGCTGGTGTGGAACAGCGTGCGCATGCCGGGCGGCGGCTGCATCGGCATCTTCTGGCCAGACGTCATCACCATTCCGGTGCAGGGCCGACATTACAGCTATCACTGGGACGGTGCCCGCGTGGACTTCGTGCGCCAGCACGATACAGGAAAGGTGCTGGCGGTCACCTGACGGCGTGCGGACACGCTTTACAGATCACAGCGAAGTCGATATCTGGAAATCTATAAATCCAAGGATTCGGATATATGGATAAGAAAGGCACTTTGAACGCGCTGGCCGCACTTGGCCAGGAGACGCGGCTGGATGTCTTCCGGCTGCTCGTGCGCGCCGGTCCGCAAGGTATTCCGGCGGGCGAGATCGCGGCAAGGCTGGACACGGTCCAGAACACCATGTCGGCGCACCTGAAGGTGCTCGCCCATGCCGGGCTGATCCGTCCCGAACGCAACGGCCGGATCGTCCGCTACGTCGCCGACATGACCGGCTTGCGCGACCTTCTGGCCTATCTGATGGAAGATTGCTGCAACGGCGCGCCGGAACTCTGCCGTCCCGTAATCAATGCCGTGACCTGTGACTGCTAGGGGAGCAACCGCCGATGAGCGATCCACAAGCGCCTGCGCGCGATCGGCCGCAACCTGCCGAAGGCCGGCCGAACCTCGTTGCGGATGACTTGCCACGCCGCATCGTCGCGGAAGCGCTGGGAACCGCGCTGCTGGTCGCCACCGTGGTCGGCTCCGGCATCATGGCTGCCCGGCTGACGCACGACGTCGCGGTATCACTGCTCGGCAACACGCTGCCGACGGGGGCGATCCTCGTCGTGCTGATCACGATACTGGGGCCGATCTCGGGGGCGCATTTCAATCCAGCCGTCACGCTGGTGTTCGCGTTGCGCCGGGAGATCGAGGCGAATGCGGCGCTCGCCTATGCCATAGCCCAAATCGTGGGCGGGATCGCCGGGACGTTTTTGGCGCACGCCATGTTCGAACTGCCGATCCTGCAGGCCTCCGCGACGGTGCGGACCGGGACCGGGCAATGGCTCGCGGAGGCAGTCGCCGCATTCGGTCTCGTTTTCACCATCCTGGCGGGCCTGCGCTTCCGCTCCGACGCGATCCCCTGGCTGGTGGGGCTCTACATAACGGCCGCCTACTGGTTCACGGCCTCGACCTCATTCGCCAATCCGGCTGTCGCCATCGCCCGTGCCTTTTCCGACACGTTTTCTGGCATCCGCCCAATCGACCTGCCGAGTTTCATAGCCGCCGAATTGCTGGGAGCGCTGCTGGCCCTGGCCCTGGCGGGCTGGCTGCTTGCCGAACCGAAACCGATCAGACAGATGAAGGCCTCGAAATGAACATCACCATCTATCACAATCCGGCCTGCGGCACGTCGCGCAACACGCTGGCCATCATCCGGCAGTCGGGCGAGGAGCCGGAGGTGATCGAATATCTGAAGACGCCGCCGTCGCGCGAAAGGCTGGCCGAACTGATCGTGGCGATGGAGATGACACCGCGCGATCTGCTGCGCGAGAAGGACACGCCCTATGCCGAACTCGGCCTTGCCGACTTGAAATGGTCCGACGACGAGATCCTCGATTTCATGCTGGCGCATCCGATCCTGATCAACCGGCCGATCGTGGTCAGCCCGCTCGGCGTCGTGTTGGCGCGGCCGTCGGAAAAGGTGCTGGACATCCTGCCCAACCCGGAGATCGGCGCGTTCACCAAGGAGGACGGCGAGGTGGTCATCGACGCCTCGGGCAAGCGTGCGGTCTGACGCTATTTCCATATTTTTCGAAATTTGCTTGACGACGGGAAAAGTGTCGCTTAGCTTATTTCCATGAAACTCGAAAAAGCAGCCGCCCAACTCGAAGCGCTCGGCAACCCGACGCGGCTTCAGCTCTATCGCATCCTGGTGCGCGCCGGCGACGGCGGGCTTGCCGTTGGCAGTGTGCAGGGCAAGCTCGACATTCCGTCCTCGACGCTGTCGCATCACCTCAAGCGGCTGGTCGACACCGGTCTCGTGACGCAGGAGCGGCAGGCGACGACGCTGATCTGCCGCGCCAATTATCCCGGCATGAATGCGCTGATCGGCTATCTCGCCGACGAGTGCTGCGCCGATGCCGCCTGCACGCCTGCGGTTGCCAAAGCGCTGGCTTGATTTTTTTCGACTTATAATTCGAAGATACCGGAAGGATCGAACCTATGGACATGATGACAGATCTTCCCGTCGCGGTGATCGGTGCCGGCCCGGTCGGGCTGGCCGCCGCAGCGCATCTGGTCGAGCGCGGCATCCGTCCGCTCATCCTGGAGCGCGGCGAAAGCGTTGGTGCCGCCCTGCTCGAATGGGGCCATGTGCGGGTGTTTTCCCCGTGGGAATACAACATCGATGCGGCGGCGCGGGCGCTGCTCGACAGCTCCGGCTGGACGGCGCCGGACAGCCAAGGCCTGCCGACCGGCGGCGAGATCGTACGCGACTATCTGGCGCCGCTTGGCCGGCTTCCCGCGATCGCCGCCAATCTGAAGCTTGGCGCCGAGGTCACCGCGATCACCCGTCAGGGCCATGACAAGGTCGCCAATGAAGGCCGCAAGGACGCTCCGTTCGTAATCCGCTATCGCGATGCCGGCGGCGAACACCGCGTTTTCGCGCGCGCTGTCATCGACGCGTCCGGAACATGGTGGCGGCCAAACCCGATCGGCGTCGACGGTCTGCCGGTCCCCGGCGAAGGCGCGGCTTCAGTGCGCATCGCCTATGGCATTCCCGACGTAATCGGCAAGGCGAGAAAAGATTATGCGGGCAAGCGCATCCTGGTCATCGGCGGCGGGCACTCAGCCATCAACGTCGCCCTGGCGCTGATGGAACTGCGGGATGCAGCGCCCGGCACCGAGATCTTCTGGGCGCTGCGCCACGCCAGCGTCGAGAGATTGCTCGGCGGCGGGCTGAACGACCAGTTGCCGGAACGCGGCGCGCTCGGGCTGGCCGCCAAGCAGGCCATGGCGGACGGCCGGCTGAACATGCTGGCGCCTTTCGCCGTCAACCGCATCGCAACGCAGGGCGAGGAGCTCGTCGCTGACGCCAGCCTGGCCGGCAAGCCGTTCAGCCTGGCCGTCGACCGCATCGTCGTCACCACCGGCTTCCGGCCCGATCTGTCGTTCCTTGGCGAAATCCGCATCGCGCTCGATCCCGCCGTCGAGGCGCCGCCGGCGTTGGCGCCGCTGATCGATCCGAATTTTCACTCATGCGGCACGGTTCCCGCGCATGGCATCAGGGAACTCGCCCATCCCGAGCCCGGCTTCACCATCGTCGGCTCGAAATCCTATGGCCGCGCCCCGACCTTCCTGATGGCGACCGGCTACGAACAGGTCCGCTCGGTGGTCGCCGATATTGCCGGAGACCATGCCGCAGCTCGCGAGGTGCGGCTGGTGCTGCCGGAAACCGGCGTGTGCAGCGCCACCGGCGTCGTGACGGTGTCGAAAAGCGCCGGCTGCTGCGGCGGGCCCGCGCCCGCCAATGTCGATGCCTGCTGCGTCAGGGATGCGGACGCCAAGGCAAACGGCGCGTCGGGCTGCGGCTGTGCAACCGCGCCGGCCGGCATCGAGGCGCGAGAGACGATGGCAGCCAGCGATGCCTGACCGATCTGTCCTGCGCAAGGCGATCTGGGCGCTCGGGCTGACCCAGATCGTCGGCTACGGCACGCTCTATTACAGCTTCTCGATCCTGGCGCCGGCAATGGCCCGCGAATTCGGCCTTAGGGAAGGCTGGGTGTTCGGCGCCCTGTCCGCCTCGCTGTTTGCCGGCAGCCTGTTCGCGCCGACGGCCGGGCGGTGGGCCGACCGCTTCGGCGCCGGCCGCATCATGACCGTCGGCTCGGTCGCGGCGGCCATAGCACTGGCGCTGTGCGCCCTCTCGCCCGGCCGCGTGAGTTTCGTTCTGGCCTTGCTGGCGATGGAACTGGCCTCCAGCTTCGTCCTCTACAGCGCCGCCTTCGTGGCGATCGTGCAGATCGGGGTTCCCCGGCCGCAACGCAGCATCACCCACCTGACGCTCATCGCCGGGTTCGCCTCGACCCTGTTCTGGCCGCTGACCTCGGCGCTGCATGCGCAGCTCACATGGCGCGAGGTCTATCTTTTGTTCGCGGCGCTCAATCTCGGGCTCTGCCTGCCGATCCACGCCTGGCTGATGCGCCTGTCGCGTCGTCACGCAACGGCTGCGCCGCAAGAGCGCGGGCCGGCCCCGGAAGCGGGCGCGCCGCTCGATCCGCGGCGTGGCCGGGCCGCATTCCTGCTCATGCTGGCGGGGTTCGCCACCGAGGGTTTCGTGCTGTCGGCGATCCTCATCCACATGGTGCCGCTGACAGCGGCCCTTGGGCTCGGCACCGCCGGCCTCTTCGTCTCGACCCTGTTCGGGCCGGCGCAGGTCGCCAGCCGGCTGATCAACATGCTGTTTGGCGCGCGGCTTCAGCAGACGCATCTTGCCGTCATTGCAGCGTCGCTGCTCACAGCCGGGCTGTGCGCGCTGTTGCTGACCACGCCTTGGCTGCCCGGCGCCTTCGTGTTCGTGTTTCTGTTCGGCCTCGGTTCCGGCCTCACCAGCATCATCGGCGGCACCTTGCCGCTCGAACTCTTCGGCCGCGAAGGCTATGGCGCGCGGCTCGGATGGGCGAGCGCTGCCCGTCAGTTCACCTCGGCCTTCGCGCCGTTCGCGCTCGCCTTCATGATGGCTCGGACATCCGTCGCCAATTCGCTGTGGGTGCTGGTGGTGGTCGCGGCGAGCGGCGTGATCGCTTTCCTCGCCATCGCACTGCTCAGACGGCGTGGCGGCCGGCGGGCTGCGTTTGTGATGGGCGGCAGTCCGGGAGAGGCGACCAGATCATGACATGCGCGCTGGCAGGACGACTTGGCATCTTACCCTTCTGGGTCAGAACTATGGATATGTACCAAGTTTTGGTATACGATGGCATCATACCCTAGGATGGATGCTCATGCCCCGAAATACCTCTGTTTCCCTTGGCGACCATTTCGCCGGCTTTATCGATACGCAGGTTCAGACAGGCCGTTACGGTTCGGCGAGTGACGTCGTGCGTGCGGGCCTGCGGTTGCTCGAAGAGCATGAGGCCAAGGTCCGTGCCTTGCAAAACGCGCTCATTGCCGGTGAGGAATCTGGCGCACCCGTTGCCTTCGATAGCACTGCATTCCTGAGGAAGATGCGGGCCAAGCATGCCAAATGAGAGCCGCCAATATCGACTCTCACATCTCGCCGAAGCTGATTTGGAAGATATCTGGCTCTACACGTTCAAGCACTGGTCGCTGGAACAAGCGGATCGGTATCACCACGATTTGATCGGTGCTGTCGAAGCCTTAGCCCGCGGCGTTAAAACCGGCCGCCGCACCGATGTGCGCGAGGGCTATTTCAAATACCCAGTCGGCCAGCATTTCGTTTTCTTCCGTCAATCCGAAACGACCCTGGATGTTATCCGCATCCTGCATCAAACGAATGGACGTTGAACGACATCTGTGACGGGCGAAGTGTGTTCGCTACCCAAGGACACGCGTAGATTGACCGGAGTGTCAGTGCGCTTAGTGCCGCAGAATCTTGCTCAGGAAAGCGCGGCTGCGGTCGGTCTTGGGGTGGGAGAAGAACTCCTCGGGCGTGCCGCTTTCGACGATGGCGCCGGCGTCCATGAACACCACGCGCTGGGCGACCTTGCGGGCGAAGCCCATCTCGTGCGTCACCACCATCATGGTCATGCCTTCCTCGGCGACCGCCACCATGACGTCGAGCACTTCGGAAATCATCTCGGGGTCGAGCGCGGAGGTCGGTTCGTCGAACAGCATGATCTTGGGCCGCATGCCGAGGCAGCGCGCGATCGCCACGCGCTGCTGCTGGCCGCCGGAGAGCTGCGCCGGGTAGGCATCAACTTTGTCGGCCAGCCCGACTTTGGCCAGCAACTCGCGGCCGGCCTTTTCGGCTTCCGCGCGGGGAATCTTGCGGACATGGATGGGGGCCAGCGTCACGTTCTCGAGCGCGGTCTTGTGTGGGTAGAGGTTGAACGACTGGAAGACGAAGCCGATCTCGGTGCGCAACTGCGTCATGTTGGTGGCCGGGTCGCCGAGGCGCTGGCCGTCGACGACGAGGTCGCCGTCCTTGATCGCCTCCAGGCCGTTGACGCAGCGGATCAGGGTGCTCTTGCCGGAGCCGCTCGGACCGCAGACGACCACCACTTCGCGCGGCTCGACGCTTAGCGTAATGTCCTTCAGAACGTTGAGCGAGCCGAACCATTTGTTGACGCCGCGAAAGTCGATCATTCCCGCTTTGGTCATATCTTTTGGGCCCTTTGGGTTCGCTGTCACAGCTGTACCTCGCCATGCGCCGCACCCATACGGCGTTCGAGCCGGCGGGCGAGCATGATCAGTGGATAGCAGACGATGAAATAGCCGACGCCGACGAGGAAGAAGACCAAGAGGCCGTTCGGCACACGCTGCACCACCAGCCAGCCGACGCGGGTCAGGTCGGTGAGACCGATGGCGGAGACGACGGAAGAATCCTTGATCAGCAGCACATATTGCCCGACCAGCGGCGGCAGCACGATGCGCATCGCCTGCGGCAGCACCACCTGGCGCATGCGCTGCCAGCGCGACAGGCCTGATGCCAGCGCCGCCTCGACCTGGCCGGTCGGTACCGAGCGGATGCCGGCGACGACGATCTCGCAGATGAAGCAGGCGGCCAGATTTGTCAGCGCGATGATCCCGGCGGTGAAGGCGTCGAGCTCGATACCGAATTCGGGCAGGATGAAGAAGATCAGGAAGATCTGCACCAGGAACGGCGTGCCGCGGATCAAGTCGACCCAGGCGCCAATTGCCGCACCGATCAGCCGGTTGCCGCCGGTTCGCAAGATGCCGAGGCCGAAGCCGAGCAGGGTGCCCAGCACCAGGCTGATCAGCGACAGCACCACGGTCATGCCGAGACCGCGCAGGGCCAACGGATAGGAGCCGGCGAGGCTTTGCAACTGCTGCCAGATCATGTTCGCGCCCCCGCCGTGCCGAGCCAGCGGCTGGAGAGGCCAGCCAGTCCTTTCAGGCCGTAATAGAGCAGCAGATAGAAGGCGGCGATGGTGAGGAAACCTTCCGCCGGCATGAAGCGGTCGGAGGCGAGCAGCTGGCCGGCGCGCGTCAGTTCGGAAACAGAGATCAGCGACAGCAGAGCGGAATCCTTGACCAGCACGATCGCTTGGCCGAGCAGCGGCGGGATCGTCACCTTGAAGGCTTGCGGCAGGACGACAAGGCGCATGCGCTGGACATAGGTCATGCCAGAAGCGACGCTGGCTTCGACTTGGCCGCGCGGGATCGACAGGATGCCGGCGCGAATGATTTCAGCGATATAGGCGCCGCTGTTGAGCGATAGCGCGAGGATGCCGACGACCAGCTCCGGCAGGACGAGGCCGAGCCGGGGCAAGCCGAAATAGAGGAAATAGAGCTGCGCCAGCAGGGGCGTGGCGCGCACGGCGTCGATATAGGCCTTGGCCGGCGCGCGAAACAGCCAGCCGCGTTGCAGGTTCATGGCGCACAGCACGATGCCGACGACGAGCGCGCCGACGAAGGACAGCGCCGACAGCCAGATGGTCGTGATCAGGCCCTGCCCGAACAGAGGCAGATATTCGACGATTGTGCGGAAACTGAAATTTTCGAGCATGGGCGCGCGGCGGTGAAGAGGGAAGGGTGATTAGTGATTAGCGAATAGCGAGTAGCGAATAGCGAATGGCGAGTAGCGAGTAGCGAGTAGCGAGTAGCGAGTAGGGAAGTAGGGAAGTAGGGAAGTAGGGAAGTAGGGAGCGGCAAAGCGTGGCCGGAACGGCCGTTCACCACTCCCTACTCGCTACTCCCTATTCGCTAATTCCTCAGTGGTCTTTCTTCCAGGCGTCGGAATTGACCCAGTAGTCGAGGTTCTTCTGCAGGCGGCCGTCTATGCTGACCTGGTTGAGGAACAGGTTCATCCAGACCAGCAGGTCCGGCTCGTCATAGCGGGTGGCGAAGGCAAGCGGTTCCTTCGACAAAAGGTCCGGCATGATGGTGAAGGAGCCGGCCGGATAGGCCGTCGACTGACCCTTGACCGCCGAGACGTCGTTGACGCCGCAATCGGCCTGGCCGTTGTTGACGGCATCGAGCAGCAGCGGACCGCCGCCCTTGTAGCTCTTGATGTCGGCATCGGGGAAGGCGGCCTTGGCCTCCTTCTCGCCGGTGGCGCCCAGCAACACGGCGATCTTGGTGCCCTTGGCCTTGCAGTCCTCGGTGGTTTTGAACTTGCTGTCGGCCTTGGTGAAGACGGTGCTGCCCGTATACATGTAAGGTGTGGTGAAAGCGACCTTCATGCCGCGCGCCAGTGTCGGCGTCATGTCGGCGACCAGCAGGTCGGCCTTGCCCGAAAGCAGCGCCGGGATCAGGCCGTCCCAGTCGAAGTCGAGGAAGGTGATTTTCACACCCATTTCCTTGGCCATCAGTTCGGCAAGTTCAACCGAACTGCCGGTGCGTTCGCCATTGGCGCCGACCAGCGAGAAGGGAGGTCCCTGGGTCTGCACGGCGACGCGCAGTTCGCCGCGCTTGGTGATGTCGTCCAGCGTTCCGGCTGTGGCAGCAGTGGTGAGGCCGGCGAGTGCAAGTCCGGCGATGAAAAGTCTGGCAATCTTCATTTTGGTAGTCCTCCTTGTTTTATTGTTCCATGTCTTCGTTGTTTTTCACCCTTTGGGGTGCTTTTTGAGCGGCAGCGCCGTTGCCGGCGGCAGCCACCGTTCGAAAATCCTCAGTCCCAGGCCACCGTCTCGGTGACCCTGATGCCGCGTCTGGCAAGCTCGTCGAAGAAGGGTTCGTCGGGCACGTCGAGCAGCGGGTTGAGCAGGCCGGGTTTTCTGATCTCGCCGCGCGCGAGCATCTGCGCCACGATGCTGGCGGGATAGCCGACGCCGAGGCTCATGCCGAACAGGCCGGAAGCCAGGTCGCGCTCGATGATCAGGTCCGACGTCACCGTCTTGGCGCGGCCGCCTTCGAGGCCGGAAAAGACATTGCGCATCACGCAAAGGTCCTTTTCGCCGGGGCCATACTGCAATTGGGGTCCGAGCAGCCGGCCGAGGAATTCGCGCGGGCTGTTGCCGGTGCCAGGCACCTTGTCTTCGGAGAGGAAGCCGAGCTCCTTCAGCGGCGCCCAGAAGGCCGACCATCCCGGCCAGCGCAGCGTATAGCGGCCGGAGCGGCGCAGCCCCCTGGCGGCGTCCAGCATCTCGACATAATGCAGCGCATCGCCATTTGGGAACGCTTCCAGCCTGCCCAGGCCAGCGACCTCGATCTCATGGATGAAAGGGTTGTCGTGCTGCTGACCGGCCGGCACGGCGACGCGCTTTCCGCCCTCGATCATCACGCTGTCGCGGTTCTGGCTGACCAGGACCATGTCGAAATTCCAACTGACCTTGTAGCAAAGCGGCTTGGCCATCGCCTGCGGCTCGGGGATGCCGCCGCAGTAGGAATCGATTGCTGTGATGGAGTCGAACTGCTTTGCGGCGCGGGCGTAGAGCACGAGGTCGATGCCGGGGTCGAGCCCGCATTCGGTCATGATCGAGACGCCGGCTTGTTCGGCGGCTGGCGCCAGGTCGGCGATCGACTTGGCGTAATTGGTGGTGACCAGCGGCGTGCGGGTGGCGATTGCCGCCTGCATCGCCTCGCGCATCAGCGGCTGCGGCAACAGATCTATGACGGCATCAACATCATCAAGCACGTTGGCCAGCGCCGGGCCGATGGCGCCATCGGGCACGACGAAGCGCACGCGGGCAAGGTCGGTCAGGCCGGCAAGTCGGGCAGGGCCGTCCGGTGCGGTGTCGACGCAGACAATTTCCTCGACGCCGTAGCTGGCGACGAGGTCGGCGATGGCCGCTCGGCCTTGCAGGCCGAGGCCGCCGAGAACCGCGATCTTCATGCCGGCTCCTTGCGGTCGTCCGACCAGCAGCCTTCCGGCAGGCTGACCCATTTGTTGCACGACGCCATGACGACGAAGGTCTCACTGCGCACGACTTCGCCCGGCTCGCCGGCGCCCGGGATCAGCTCGCTGGTGACGCGGTAGAGATCGGCGACGTCACCGGCCACCGTCACATCGACGATGATGTCGAAGCGCCCGGTGACCACCGAAGCCGAGTTGACGAAGGGCAGTTCGGAAATGCGCTGCGCCAGTTCGCGGGCCCGGCCGCGCCCCTGGGCGTTGATGCCGACAATGGCCGAGATCAGTTCGGGGCGCTCGGTCAGGTTCAGCAGCCCGACGATCTTGAGCAGGTTGCGGTCTAGCAGATTGCGCAGCCGCGTGCGCACCGTCGGCACCGAAATCGCCAACATCTCGGCGAGACGATTGATGCCCGGCTGCGCGTCCTGCGACAGCTGTTTGACCAGCCGCCGATCGGTCAGATCGAGATGTTCCCGCAAAGTCCCCATCTTTCATAAAAGGAAAAAACTTCGACGATTTTTTTGCCAATGTGCAAACAAGCTACGTCACGGATTTTTGAAATGCAAGGCGCTGTTTTCGCATTGATGGGAACAATGGGTCGCCGGCGCGGACGCGGCCGCTTGTTGTTCGGCTGCGGAATTCAGGCCAGCGCGGCGGCTAGCAGCTTTGCTTGCGGTGTCAAATCATCGAAGCGGCGGGCGCAGAGGTTGAGCTGGCGCGTCGCCCAGTCATCGGTCAGCCGCAGGCTACGCACAGAGCGGCGCGCCGCACTTTCCGGCACAATGGCGATGCCCGCCCCTTGCGCGACGAGCCGGCAGACATTGTCGAGGCCGGGCACGCGGATGCGGATGCGGAGATGGCCGCCAAGGCGGGCGGCCTGGCGGGTGATGTGCTCCTGCAGGGCATGACCGGTGCTGAGGCCGACAAAGGATTCGCCGAGAACTTCGGTGAGGCTGATGGTGCGGCCTTCGAGACCGGGTCGGTTCCGCGCGGCGATCACCACCAGCCGGTCGGTGAAGAAGGGTTTCTGCTCAAGATGCGACAGGCCGGCCCAGGTCGCGGCGATGCCGAGATCGGCAGCACCGCTGGCCACGGCTTCCGCGATCTCATGGCTCGGCCGCTCGTCTAGATTGATGTCGATCCGGGGTTGCGCGATCAGGAAAGTGGGCAGGATTTTGGGCAGAAGCTTGCTGGTGGCGGCGGTGTTGGCCATCAGCCGCACGCGGGCGCGCAGGCCATCGGCATAGGCGGCGAGGTCGCCGGCCATCGCCTCGATCTGGTTCTGCACCGCCCTTGCATGATGCAGCAGCGCCTGTCCGGCGGCCGTCGGCACCACGCCACGGCGGCGGCGCTCCAGGAGCGGTGCGCCGAGCCGTTCCTCCATGCCCTTGATGCGGGCGCTGGCCGACGCCAAGGCCAGCCCGGCAAGCTCGGCGCCATGGGTGATGCTGCCGCGCTCGGCCACCAGCAGGAACAGTCGGAGATCGACCAGATCGAAGCGCATTCTTTTGCTCCTGCAAACGGTCCGGCGCCCCGGGGGAGGCGGTCGGTTTCCTGCTCCAGCCTTCGTCGAGGCCGAAGGCTGGCAGTGCAATTTCCACATTGTGATCGGCCGAGATCTTCGTCAAACAGTTTCGAAGGAGATATGCGATGAGCGAACGAGTATCAGGCCGCCAAGGGTTCGGCATTCTTGAAGGCGCGGCGATTGTGCTGGCCATCGCCGTGACCTGCCTTGCCATGGCGCGGGCGGAGCCCGGTTTGCGGGGATGCACGGCCGCTCCCGTCAGCCGCGATGCCGCGCAGGCAAAGGCCACACGCGATGCCGCTGATGCGACCGACATGCTGCTGCATGACTGATCCCGCCACGACTGTGCCACCATGCTGAGCGCCGGCGTCCTCGCCTGGACCGGCGCCGTCTTCCTGGCGGCCGGCTTCATCAAGGGCGTCGTCGGCATGGGGCTGCCGACCGTGGCGATGGGATTGCTGGCGGTGACCATGCCGCCGGCGCAGGCCGCGGCTTTGCTGTTGATCCCTTCGCTGGTCACCAATCTCTGGCAATTGCTGACCGGCCCGTCCTTCGGCGGCCTGTGCAAGCGGCTGTGGACGATGATGGCAGGAGTTGCCCTCGGCACCGTCACTGGCGCCGGCCTGCTGACCGGCGCGCATACGGGCGCGGCCTCGGCGGGGCTGGGCGCGGCGCTGGTGCTTTATGCCGTCGTCGGCCTTGCCAGGGCCGGCTTCACCACGCCGGCACGCCACGAGGTGTGGGCGTCACCGCTGGTCGGCGTTGCGACCGGGCTGGTCACCGGCGCCACCGGCGTCTTCGTCATCCCGGCGGTGCCCTATCTGCAATCGCTGCGGCTCGGCAAGGAAGATCTGATCCAGGCGCTCGGCCTGTCCTTCACCGTGTCGACGGCAGCGCTGGCCATCGGGTTATTCAGGACCGGCGCCCTGGCATCGCCGACGGCGCAACTGGCGGGGTCGCTCGTGGCCTTGGTGCCGGCGCTGGCCGGCATGTTCGCCGGCCAGGCGCTGCGGCAGAAGATGAGCGTCGAGACCTTCCGCACGGTGTTCTTCGCAGGGCTGCTGGCGCTGGGGGTGTATCTTGTGGGCGAGGCTATGCGCTAGCGCAGGCTTTGCAGCCCGCAATCGTCAGTTGAGACTCGCATTGAGATCGGCGAGCGTGACCATCAGCGTCAATGGCTCGACCAGAGAAGGCTCGAATCCGACGGCCAGATAGAAGGCTAGGGCGTCCTCGGATATCGCGTGCACCAATATGCCTCTGATTCCCAGTATCTCAGCGGCCTGAAGTATCCGTAGACCGGCATCCCTCACGAGCGCACGACCGATGCCTCGGCCATGATGTGCCTGGTCGACCGCCAACCTGCCCAGCACCGCAACCGGGATCGGATCGGGCATATTGCGCCGGAAGCGACCAGGAGCTTCGACTATCTTCACGCCGCCGCTGGCAATGGCGTAGTAGCCAACGACACGGTTGCCGTCGCAGGTCACATAGGTACGGGATGCACCGCCCGCCTGATTGGTCCGGGCACGTTTTTTCAACCAATCGTCGAGTGAAGGTATGCCCGATAAAAATTCGCTGAGTTCGTGATGGTCGGCGAGCGGAACCGGAGCCGACAGCCTCACGCAGCGTCCCACGGAGTCTTTGCCGTCATGGTGCGGCGCAATCGATCGTTCGGTTGCGGCGGCGTGTCGAGACGTGCCAGAAACTCAGCGTAGACAACCGGCTCGACGGTAAACACGAGACGGTTGAGCAACGCGTCCTCTGCGGCGCGTTGCGACGCTTCAAGCATGAAGTCGGTGCGATTCTTGCCGAGCAGTTCCGCTGCCCGGTCGATCAGATTGCGAACTTCCGGCTTGACGCGGATATTGAGCGGAACGCTCTTCGGCAACGGATGATGTGACGGTGGCATGAATAGCTCCCTTCTTCATCCAGATCATAGCAGACTGTAATGACATTGTCATTACAGTCGCGCCTGAGATTTGCAGACAGGCTTAGCGCACTACCAGCACCGGAATTTCGGTGTAGGACAGCACTTCCGCCGTCTGGCTTCCCAGAAGCAGCTTGCCCAGTCCGCGACGCCCGTGCGAGGCCATGACGATCAGGTCGCAGCCTCTCGCCTGCGACAGCTCCAGGATCGCCTCGGCCGGCCTTTTGTCCTCGACATGCACGACCTCTGCGGAGACGCCGGCTGCGTCCGCCGATGCCTTGCACTTGTCGAGAACCTCCTTGCCATATTTGCGCGCTTCTTCCTGATAGGCCGCCAGTTCATCGCCGGCGGCATAGCCAGCCATGGCGCCGCCCCAGGCGAAGATCGGGAATTGTTCGGAGACGGTGATGAAGCTAACGGAGGCGCCGAGGCCCTTGGCCAGCGTCAGGCCGTGGGCAACGCCCTTGTCGGCCAGTTCCGATCCGTCGGTGGCAATGAGCAGATGTTTGTACATGATGATCTCGACCTGTTGTGCAAGGGCCGATGCCCTCGTGGTGGCGGGAGCCTTGGGAGGCTACCTTGATATAGTCGCGCCATCGGACTGATCACAGGGCCAGCTCGATGCGGATCGGGGCCAGGCGGCAACACGTTTTGCGTCAGCAGGATTCCCCTTTGCGGGATCGTCCCCTAAGGTGCGGGCGACATCGAAAGGCATCCCATGAGCAGCGCGTTTCCGCAGATCCATCTGGTCCGGCATGGCGAGACGGCGTGGAGCCTTTCGGGGCAGCATACCGGCCGCACCGACATGCCGTTGACGCCGGCCGGCGAGGCGGCAGCGCGGGGTGTCGCGGATCGCCTGAAAGGCCTGTCGTTTTCGGCCGTGTGGTCGAGCCCGTCACAACGCGCCTACAACACCAGCGTGCTGGCCGGCTTCGGTGCGCAAAGCGTCAAGAACGACGATCTGCAGGAATGGGACTACGGCGCCTATGAGGGGCTGACCACGAAACAGATCCTGGCCGAGCGGCCGGGCTGGACCGTGTTTCGCGACGGCTGTCCGCAAGGCGAGATGGCGGCCGATGTCGGCGCGCGGGCGGATGCGATCGTCAGACAGCTTCGAGAAGCTGGCGGCTCGATCCTGGTGTTTTCCAGCGCACATTTTTTGCGCGTGCTCACCGCCCGCTGGATCGGCCTGCCGCCCGAAGGCGGTGCGCTGTTCGTTCTCGATACGGCCAGCATAAGCGTGCTCGGCTACGAACATGATTTGAGCGAGCCGGTCATTCGGAAATGGAACCAGAAGTAGGGCGGCAGTAATGCCGGCTCGGCGCAAAACGCCGTCGCTTCGTCATCCACGGGCGGAGCAAGGAGCGTAGCGACGCAGCGCAGACCCGAGGATCCATGCCGCGACTTCAAAGCGTTGCTACGGTGCAGAATTGTGTTCCGCTGCATTTCAGGGCCAAGGTCACGGCATGGATCCTCGGGTCTTCGCGACGGAGCTTCGCTCCTGCTCCGCCCGTGGATGACGAAGTTGGGAGGTTTCGGCACTTCCAAATGTCTCTATCTGTCGAACTTCCTGATCGCGTCGGCGGTCACCGGCGTGAAGAAGTTCACCAGATTGCCGTCGGGGTCGCGGAACATCAGCGAGCGGTTGCCCCAGGGCATGGTGGTCGGCTTCTGCACCGTGACATCCCTTAAGGTGTCCGAGAGCCTGGCGAATTCCGCATCGACGTCGCCGACGCGGAATTCGATGATTGCCGTGTGGTTGTCGGCCGGGCGGGCGATGTCGCCGCCGAACAGCATCAAGGTGCGTGTGCTGCCGATCGCCAGCGTGCAGGAAGGTGTCGCGAGTTCGGCGAAGTCTTCCGTGTACATCGTCACGGGCATGCCGGTGATCTCGCTGTAGAAGCGCATGAGGCGCTGAACGTCTGACGTGATGATGCGGACAGAGACGAAATTCATTGCATGGCTCCCTGGACTGCTGGAGCCATTGCCGGGCTCCACATCAGATCCATAGGCCATGCCTACTGACAGCTTTCTGTCAGGAGATGGGTGCGACGATCATTTGTTCGGCTCGGGCAAGACGGCCGGCAGGCCGAAGGCGACGAACAGCTCGGCCCCGAGCGGGCCGACATAGACCGTCAGCGAGGCGATCTGGCCGTCGGTCGGCTCGATGACATGCAGTGACTGCGCGTGCCATTCGGGTTCCTGATGGCGCCGCGCATAGATCGCGACGGCGGGCTGGCCGTTGGCCCTCGTCGCGACCGCATGGTAGCCGGCGAAATTGCCCCAGACGGTTTTGAAGAAAGCCCGGATCCCCTCGCGTCCCTGATACCAATCCAGCCATGGCGGCATGTGGTAGGTGGCGTCCTCGCGCAGCAGCTCGACGAAGCCGTCGAGATTGGCGGCCTGCCAGGCCCGCATGTAGCGTTCGAGCAGCAGGCTCTCTTCGCGGTTGGGCCGCTCGCGCTGCAAGGGACGCCCTTGGGGATAGTGCGCACCAAGCGTTGCGCGGGCGCGTTGCAGGGCGCTGTTGATCGAGGCGGTCGTGCCCCCCAGCAGTTGCGCCGTTTCGAGTGCAGACCAGCCCAGTACGTCGCACAGCAACAGCGCGGCGCGCTGCCTTGGCGGCAGAAGCTGGATCGCGGCGACGAAGGCAAGCTGCACGGCTTCGCGGGTTTCGTAGCGCGCTTCCGGACCGGGCTCGCCGTCGACGAGATCCGGCAGTTCGGCGTCCGGGTAGGGTTCCAGCCAGACGAGTTCGGCGGCCGGCCCGGCAGCGGCGCGCCCCTCGGTCGGCGGCCGTCCGGGCGGTTCGAGAATGCGATGCACCGATGACCTCGCCTTGATGGCGTTGAGGCAGCTGTTGGTGGCGATCGTGTAGAGCCAGCCGCGCAGCGGGCCGCGCCCGTCGAATTGCGAGCGGCCGCGCCATGCCCTGAGAAACGTCTCCTGGACGAGGTCGTCGGCCTCGTGCAGCGAACCCATCATCCGGTAGCAGTGCAGCTTGAGTTCGCGGCGGTGGGCCGTTGTCAGGCGCTCGAAGGCCAGTCGATCGAGGATCGGCTGGCCCAGCGGCTCAAGCGGGCCGGGAGCATCTGTCATAGCGAGCCTGCGGTGCTGATTTCGGCCGGCATCCTGCGCGCCTCAGGCCGCCGCCGCAAGGCCGCTGCCGCTCACTGTGAAGGAGACGCCTTGCAGCCCGCCGCCGGCGAGCGCGACCACGGCGCGCCCGACATCGGCCGGTGTCTGCACATCGGTCATGCTGGCAAGGAAATCCGCCGGGCTGATGCCGAGATAGGCCGAAACGCCTGATATGCCGCCCTGGCCAACGCCGGTGCCGGCCATGATGCGCATCGGCACCAGCGCCATGAAGCGCAGGCCGAGGTCCAGCCGGTCGGCCTCCTTCTGGCAGTGGGCGGCGAGAAACATCTGCATGCGCTTGGCGCCGGAATAGCCGCCGGAGTTCGGCGGCCCGCCGCTGAGTGCCGCGCCACTGGAGATCAGCACCACGCGGCAGCCCGGCTTCAGCCGGCCCTGGAGGGCCGCCTTGCAGAACAGGAAGGATGCCTTGACGTCCATCTCCCAGTTTGCGGAGAAATCCTCCCAGCTCTGGTCCTGAACGGGTGCCGACGGGGCAAGTGCCCCGGCGCAGATCACCAGCACGTCCGGCTGGAGCGCAGCGAACACCGCATCCGGCGCCGTGGCCTGCGTGGCGTCGGCGGCAAGCGTCTTCACCCTTGGGTGCTCCCAGGAGAGCTGTTTCAGATCGGCCGCGCCGCGGGCGACGGCGAGAACCGTTGCGCCCTCGCTCAATACGGTTTCGACGATGGCGCGGCCGACGCCCCGGCTGCCTCCGACCACGACGACATTCTGACCTTGTAACGATCCCATGGATCACCTCGCTTTTCCGGCCCGGAGGATTCCGGTGCCTGTAGGTGAAGACAGTGCAGGCGGGTGGAAATCATCGGTGGGGGTGAGAATTTTTTCTGAGGCGCTCTCAAGAGCCCACAGCCAACCCACCGCCGAGTTCTGTGGCGCCCCCCTCTGTCCTGCCGGACATCTCCCCCACACGGGGGGAGATTGGTCGTCATCACGGCCTTCGCCAATCTTCGACGTTGCAGGAGGAGAGCCGGCGACCAAGCTGCCGATCTCCCCCCTCGTGGGGGAGATGTCCGGCAGGACAGAGGGGGGCGCCACAGAACGCTACTTTCAGCCCGTTCGCTTAACCGCTCAGCAGCAGCGCCAGTTCCTCCGGTGTCAGGTGCCGCGCGGTGCCCTTGGCGAGATCGCCAAGCTGCAGCCGGCCGATGGCGATGCGGATGAGGCGCAGCACTTCGATGCCGTGCGCGGCGAGCAGGCGGCGGATGTGGCGGTTGCGGCCTTCGTCGAGCACAATCTCCAGCCAGGCGGTGCGGCCGCCACTGCGCAACAGTTCGATCGAGCTGGCGGTCAGGGTTTCGCCGTCGACGGTCACACCGGTGCGGAGCTTGTCCAGCATCGCCTCATCTGGCGCCGTGCCGATCTGCACATGATAGGTCTTGGGCAGATGCGAGGCCGGGTCCATCAGCCGGTTCGCAAATTGTGTGTCGTTGGTCATCAGCAGCAGGCCTTCGCTCGCCTTGTCGAGCCGGCCGACCGGCGAGACGAAAGGCAAATCGAGCCCTTCGAGGCAGGCATAGACGGTGTCGCGCTGCTGCGGGTCGTCGCGGGTGGTGACCAACCCGCGCGGCTTATTGAGGATGAGATAGACCTTGCGCTCGGCAATCACCGGCCTGTCGTCGACGACGATGCGGTCGCGGTCGAGGTCGACGCGCAGCGCCGCATTGCGCACCACCTTGCCGCCGACGCGCACGCGGCCTTCGGCAATCAGCACCTCGGCCTGCGTGCGCGAGCACAGGCCAAGCTTCGACAGCGCGCGGTTCAGGCTGACGCCGGGCGCCGCCTGCCTGCCGCTTTGTCGTGTCTGCCGTGGTGCCATGCTGCCGTCTGTGTTGGTGAAGCCGACAAATGCCACGGGCCGCGATGGCTTCGCAAGCTCTCTACCTGGGGCCGACCTTGCAGTCCTGAACGCGGTCTGCGAACGCCCCTCAGTGAGGGACTGGTCAGGTTGGGCCGGAGCACTGCGCCTGGAATGGTCGCAGTTGCTGCAAATATCAACCCTCGTCCAACCCTTGCGCTGAGGGGCGTCGGGCGAGGGCGCGGATGCGGTCGGCGACGGCGCTGTTGACCGGGTTGTAGACGGTCAGGCTCAAATCCGGCCGGCCATCGACCGCGAACCCCGAATATTCCAGTTCGATATCACCGAGTTCCGGGTGCTTCAGGCGTTTTGTCCCGTCGCCGTGGCTCAGCACGTCGTTCTCCCGCCATAGGGCGGCGAACTCCGGGCTGGTGCTGCAAAGTTCGTCCACTAGCTGGGCGACCTCGGAGACCGCGCCGGCGCGTGCCGCATCGGCCCGGAACGCTCCCACCACGAAACGGGCGAGGTTTTCCCAGTCGTGCTGCTTGGCACGGATGACAGGGCTGCGGAACATGAAGCGCAGGATGTTGCGCTGGCCGGCGGGCAAGGCACTGTAGTCGGTGAGCACGATTTGCGCGGCGCGGTTCCAGGCGACGACGTCCCAGGTGGCGGTCCTGACCAGAGCGGGACTGGCGTCAAGCGTGTCGAGCAGGCGCTGCAGCCGGGGGCTGACGCCCTCAACGCCCCTGTAACGGACCTCGGGCGGTCGCCCCAGGCCGAGCATGAAAAGGTGTTCACGTTCCGCCTCGGTCAGCATCAGCCCCTTGGCGATGCGGTTCAGCACGTCGGCCGAGGGCGCGCCGCCACGGCCCTGTTCCAGCCATGTGTACCAGGTCGGACTTATGTTGGCGCGCTGAGCGACCTCTTCGCGACGCAATCCGGGCGTCCGCCTGCGCCCGGAGAAGCCGAACGACGCGGGATCGAGCCGGGTGCGCCGGTCCTTCAAAAACGCTGCCAGCGAACCGGCGGAATTGGAGGGCATCCTGTTAGCCATTATACCATGATAAGGTCACTACTTTAATGGAATAGTAGACCGGCGATACTGCGCAGGCAACTGTGCAGGAGATTTTGCATGCGTATCTTTCTCACCGGCGCGACCGGTTTCATTGGGTCGGCGCTGGTTTCCGAACTCATCAAGGCGGGCCACCAGGTGGTCGGCGTCACCCGCTCCGACGCCGGCGCCGAGGCGCTTGCCGCCGCTGGCGCCGAAGTACATCGGGGAACGCTCGAGGAGCCCGACGGCCTGCGTGACGGCGCGGCGAAGGCGGAAGCCGTAATCCATACGGCGTTCGACCACGATTTCTCGCGGTTTGCCGACAACTGCGAAAAGGACAAGCGTGTCATCGCGGCCCTCGGTTCGGCGCTGGCCGGTTCCGACCGGCCGCTGGTGATCACCTCCGGCGTTGGCGTGGGCAGCCCCGGACATGGCCAGTTGGCCAGCGAGGACGTCTTCAACGCCAGTCATCCCAATCCGCGCATCGCGTCGGAACTGGCCAGCAATGCCTTGCTGGAGGCAGGCGTCAATGTGTCGGTGGTGCGGCTGCCGCAGGTCCACAATCCGGTCAAGCAGGGGCTTATCACGCTGCTCATCGAAATCGCGCGGGAAAAAGGCGTGTCGGCCTTTGTCGGCGAAGGCCGCAATCGCTACTCTGCCGGCCATCTCCTCGACGCGGCGCGGCTTTATCGGCTCGCCGTGGAAAAGCAGCAGCCGGGCGCACGCTATCACGCGGTCGGCGAGGAAGGTGTCGAAGTGCGTGCAATCGCCGAGGCGCTTGGCCGGGGCCTGAAACTACCGGTCGTTTCCATCGCTCCGGAAAAGGCGGCGGAGCATTTCGGCTGGATGGGAATGTTCGCGCCCATGGATCTGCCGGCCTCCAGCGCGCTGACCCAGGCTCGGCTCGGCTGGCATCCGACCGGCCCGACGCTGATCGCCGATCTCGACGCCATGCAATACGCCGCCTGACGGGCTGAAGCCTCGGCGCCAAGGCTGGCGAGATACGGCCGGTAACAGTCAGGTTACCGGCCGTTTTGCGAGCGATTACCCAGGAGTAACTGCGTAGCGCAGATGGACGAGCCCATGCGCCAGCGCCTCGCAGCTCGTCAGGGACAAACGCGTCTTGCCCGCCAGGCCGCTCTCGCCGAACTCGACGAACCCCTGGTTTGCCGCGCGCCCGTCGAGCGCGGGTGCTACGAGAAGGCTCAGCTCATCGACGAGCCCTGCCGCGAGGAAGGAGCCGTTGATGCCGGCGCCGCCCTCGAGCAGCAGCCTGCGGATGCCGAATTCGCGGCCGAGAACCTCGACCATCGACGCGAGATCGATGTCGGCGGTTTCCGCAACGACATAGGACACGCCGTTGGCAGCGAGCTCGGCCAGATGGCTATCGGCAACGTCACGCCCGAGCAGCACCACGACATGGTCGCCGCCGATGTCCGGTTTGGAAAAGTGAAGCTTGCCCGAGGTATCGAGCGCCACGGCATAACTGCCCGCACCCATTTGCGCGAAATGATAGGGTCGGTCGACCTTGCCGGCATTGGCCGGCGGATGCGCGCCGGCCTTGCTCATCTCGGCCATGGTGACGCGGCCGACAATCCAGGCGTCGCCCGCGAGGTCGTTGTGGATATGCTCATAGAGGCTCGACCACTCGGCCCGGGTGCCATCAGGGCTCGTGGTGTAGCGGCTGGGGTGGAGGCTGCCGTCGAGGGATGCCAGCATGTGGCAGATGATTTGCGGCTTCATGCGGGTTTCTCCAATTTATAGGCTTGGAAGGTTGTGCATGTCGTTCTCCCAAGGCCGTACTAACGGCATTGTCCTGAGGTAAGCGCCGGACAAGGAAATGGAGGGGGCCGATCTCGCACTCGTTGCGGAGCTAGGCCGCTTCAAGCTCCATCACTTTGACCGCCGCCTTCGCGAGAAACCCGGATCGAGTGTAGCCATGGGCTTCGGCAAAGGCATCGATCCGTTGGAGAACGTCGTCCGGCAGCGTCACGTTGATACGCACTGCCTTCTTGGCCTCGGTCTTGGCGGCGACCAGGATTGCAACACCGTCACGATTATCGGCGTCTGCCATCACTGTTTCTAAACTGGAAGGCTCCGGAATAGCATCGCCATCCTCGACCAAACCTTCGATATGGAGGGCGAGGGCCTCTTCAGCCATGGACCGGGCATCATCCAGATCTTTGCCGGCGGTAATCACGCCCGGGAAGTCAGGGAAAGACACACCGAAGTCGCTGCCGGCATCCTTATGGATAAGTCCGATATACTGCTTCATGTCCATCACCTTAGTTTCAGTCCAGCTTGCTTTTCGATGCTGCGTAAAGTGCCTATTGGGATATCGCGCCTGGGATGAGGAACGGTGACCCGTCCTGGCTTGTCGCGGTGTTTGAATTGCGCATGGCTACCCTTTCGGGCAACCTCGAACCAACCGTCGGCCTCCAATAGGCGGATAATTTCCACGCTATTCATGTGTATTTATACACATTTATAGGCACCCCTTCAACAGAAATGTAAAACCGCGCTCTCGCTTCCGGCCCTAGCCGCCCGAGGAGCAGGATGCCCGCAATCAAAAATCCGACAATTTCGATAAGTTGCCCGACGGCTCTGTTATATCGATGTTGCACAAAAGGTTGACCCTGGGCTAGCATCTCCGTGCAGGCGTCGGTGGGAGGCTCTTTTTTGCAACGGCGGCCAGCTGGAGCGGCATGCGTTTTCGGGCGCAGGGAGGATGCTCCAACACTTTGAACCGACGCATGATCTTCCTGAAACCGATCCCGGTTTTCGGGATCGTGCGTTCTTGTGGAGGAGGATCCCATGAACAGACGCGAATTCCTGCTGTCGTCCGCGGCCTTTGGCGCCATGATGCTTGCCGCACCCTCGGTGTTTGCGCAGGACAAGCTCACCATCCTGGGCTCGGTGCCCAATCTCGGCTTTCCGTTCTTCGTGCACATGCTGAACGAGATCAAGGCGGAAGCCGCCGCGCAAGGCGTCAATTTGACCGAAAGCGACGGCCAGAACTCGGCCACCAAGCAGACCGCCGACATCGAGGCCGCCCTGGTGCAGAAGGTCAACGCCATCGTCATCTCGCCGCTTGACGTCAATGCGCTGGCGCCGGCCATCGAAGAAGCGGTCAAGGCCGGCGTTCCCGTGGTGACGATCGACCGTCGCGTCGACGGTGTCGAGGGCATTCTGGCCCATGTCGGCGCCGACAACGTCAAGGGCGGCGAGGCTGAGGCCAATGCCATGGTGGCGGCGTTTCCCAACGGGGCCAAGATCTTCCATCTGCAGGGCCAGCCCGGAGCCGGCCCGGCGATCGACCGCAACAAGGGCGTGCACAACGTGCTCGATCCCCTGAAGGACAAGTACCAGATCGTCTTCGAACAGACCGCCAACTTCGCCCGCGCCGAGGCGCTGTCGGTGACCGAGGCCGGCCTCGCCGCCAATGGCAAGCCGGACGCCATCGTCTGCGCCAATGACGACATGGCGCTTGGCGCCATGGAGGCCTGCGCGGCGCGCAACTTCACCGACGTCAAGATCTACGGCTTCGACGCGCTTCCGGAAGCGCTGGTCGCGGTGCGCGACGGCAAGCTTGCCGGCACCGTCGAGCAGTTCCCCGGCGAACAGTCGCGCACGGCGGTCCGCATCGCGGTGGCGTTTGCCAAGGACAAGACCGAGCCGAAGGAGAAGCTGGTGCTGCTGACGCCGATCGTCATCGGCAAGGACAATCTCGACAAGGCGGAGAGGATTGGCGAGACGAAGTAGGGGGTGATTGGCGGGGATCAGCCGATTGGCAAAGCCGGCGGGACAGCGCCCCACTCTGCCCTGCCGGGCATCTCCCCCACAAGGGGGGAGATCGGCAGCTTCTTTGGCCGCGCCTTTCTTGCAACGTTTGAAGTTGGCGAAGGCCGGCGTGTGGTCCAATCTCCCCCCTTGTGGGGGAGATGTCCGGCAGGACAGAGGGGGCGCTGTCCCGCTGCCTGCCTCAATCCGGGAGCAACCATTGTCGCCAGCTGAAGCCGCATCGCCCGAACCTATCCTGCTCGCCGTAGAGGGCATTACCAAGCATTTCTCCGGCGTCACCGCGCTGAGCGATGTTTCGCTCGACATCCGCCCCGGCGAAATCCTCGGCCTGCTTGGCGAGAACGGCGCCGGCAAATCGACGCTGCTGAAGATCCTGTCGGGCGTCATGCCGCCATCGAGCGGGCATATCATTTTCGACGGCGCCGACTACCACCCGTCCAGCCCGCAGGATGCCAAGCGGCTCGGTATCGTCACCATCTATCAGGAGCTGAGCCTGATCCCGACACTGACGGTGGCGGAGAATATTTTTATCGGCCGCGCGCCGATCGGCCCGCTCGGGTTGGTCAGCTGGCGGCGCATGGAGCAAGACTCGCGTGCGATCATCGCCCGCGTCGGCCTGTCGATCGATCCGACGACGCCGGTGTCGGCGCTGTCGGTGGCCGAACAGCAACTGGTGGAGATCGCGCGGGCGCTGTCGCTGAAAAGCCGGCTGATCATCATGGACGAGCCGACCTCGGCGCTGACCGAAACCGAGGTGCAGCGCCTGCTGTCGATCATGGACCGGCTGCGCAAGGACAAGGTCGCCATCATGTTCGTCACCCACCGGCTGGAGGAGGCCTCCGCCATCTGTGACCGTATGACGGTGCTGCGCGACGGCAGGCTGGCCGGGCATCTCGACCGCGAAGGCGGGCCGATCGCGCTGCCCAGGATCATCGAGAAGATGGTCGGCCGGGCGGCATCGGAACTTTATGCGCGGCCGGCGCAGCGCGCGGTTGCCGGCGATGTCGTGCTGTCGGTGCGCGGCCTGCGCACCGTGCGCGATCCCGAGGCGCCGCACGCCATCGTGCTGGACGGCGTCGACATCGACCTCAAGGCCGGCGAGATCCTCGGCGTTGCCGGTCTCGTCGGCTCGGGCCGCACTGAACTGGCGCGCGCCATTTTCGGCGCCGACCGCATCGCTGCCGGCACGATCATGCTCGACGGCAAGCAGATTGCGCCGGCATCACCCGCCGATGCCATCGCGCTCGGCATCGGCCTGGTGCCGGAGGACCGCAAGCATCAGGCGATCTTTGCCGCACTCGGCATCCTGCCGAATTTTTCCGTCGCATCGCTGGGCAGCTTCAGCAACGGCTTCGGGTTCATGGCAGAGCGGCGCGAGCGCGACGCGCTTGCCGGCTTCAGGAAGATGCTGTCGATCCGCATGGCCTCGCCCGAACAGGCGATCGAGGGCCTGTCGGGCGGCAACCAGCAGAAGGTGGTCCTGGCGCGCTGGCTGGCGCGCGATCCGAAGGTGCTGATCGTCGACGAACCGACGCGCGGCGTCGATGTCGGCGCCAAGACGGAAGTGCACCAGATCCTGGTGCAGCTTGCGGCGCGTGGCATTGCGGTGATGATGATCTCGTCCGAACTGCCCGAGGTGCTGGCGGTGTCGGACCGCATCGTCACCATGCGCCGGGGCCGCATCACCGGCGAGATGCCGGGCGTCGAGGCAAACGAGGAAAAATTGATGGAACTGATGGCACTCGACCGCAAGGAGACACGATGAGCGTGGCGGAGGACCAGCGCGGCGGCATCAATTTCGCGCGGCTTTTGATGAGTTTTGGGCCGCTGCTGTTCCTGGTGGCGCTGATCGTCGTCTTCACGGTGCTGAAGCCGAGCTTCATGGACCCGATCAACCTGTTCAACATAACCCGGCAGATCTCGATCACCGGGCTGATCGCGCTCGGCATGACCTTCGTCATCCTCACCGCCGGCATCGATCTGTCGGTCGGCTCGCTGCTCGCCTTCTGCGGCATGGTTGCCGCCGTGGTGGCCAAGGGCGGGACCGCCAACACGCTGTCGCTGTCGACGAGTGGAACGCAAGGGTTCGGCTGGTTCTCTGCGCTGCTCGCCGCCGTCGTGGTGGGGGCGGCCGCCGGCGGTGTGCAGGGGCTTGTCATCACCCGGCTGAAAGTGCCGCCCTTCGTCGTCACGCTGGGCGGGCTGACGGTGTTTCGCGGGCTGACGCTGACCATCTCCAATGGCGGCCCGATTTCGGGCTTCGACGCCTCGATGCGCTGGTTCGGCACCGGGCTGATCGGCCCCGTGCCGGTGCCGGCGCTCATCTTCGCGGCGGCCGCCATCCTGTGCCACATCGTGCTGCGCTACACCCGCTACGGCCGGGCCGTCTATGCCGTCGGCGGCAATGCCGAGGCGGCAAGGCTGTCGGGCCTGCGCGTCGACCGCATCCTGGTCTCTGTCTATGTCATCGTCGGCTTCTTCGCCGGGCTCGCCGCCTTCGTGCTGTCGGCGCGGCTCAACTCATCGGAAGCGGTCGCCGGCATCGGCTACGAGCTGACGGTCATTTCGGCCGTCGTCATCGGCGGCACCTCGCTGTTCGGCGGCATCGGCTCTGTCGGCGGCACGGTGGTGGGCGCGGCCCTGATCGGCGTGCTGCAGAACGGGCTGCAGTTCAACAACGTGTCGTCCTACACGCAAAGCATCGTCATCGGGCTCATCCTGATCCTGGCCGTGGCGTTCGACCGGTGGCTGAAGTCGCGGGTGCGAAGGTGAGGGCAGCAGGGCGGAGGTTTGTGTTCCGTCACACCCCCCTCTGTCCTGCCGGACATCTCCCCCTCGCTATGCGAACCGCTTTTCAGCCTCGCATGCCCAGAGAAGATGGCCGTAACGGCGGAAGTAGCGCGCCACGAGCCGCTGTTGCTTGGCTCTGATCAGGTCGGTCAGGCGCCGCTCCTGGCGCCAGCGCGGCATGTTGCGCCAGCAGGCGATGAAGCGGGCGGCATCCTCGAGAGCTTCCTCGGCCGAGAGTGCGGGGCCGATCGCGGCCAGGAACAAGATCTCCGAGTGTTTCAACTCGTCGATAACAGCCTTGCGCCTGATGTGATCCTGGCGGGCATGGGCGATGCCGTTGCGGCGGATTGCTTCGAAGGCTTCAAGAAGGGCAGGGCTGTCGCCGGTATAACCGCAGGCACGGTCGAAATCGGCGGCGTCCATCGTCACTCCCGGGCCTGATGTGGCGGTGGTTCGTGTCCCGACTCACATTTGCAAAGATATATAAGCATAACTCAAAAAATCATAGAAGAAAAACTTTTGGGACTGTTTGAAAACTGCGACTCGACTCCCGGCGCAAAAGGCAGGAATATACGAACAAATCAGGAACAAAAAAGGTGAGGAGGGGCGATGGCATTGCCTGGCAGGGAACCAGTGATCGCGCATGTCGCCTCGATCTCGGTCGAGTGCGCCGATTGCGGCCGCAACAGATGGTGGCGGCCCGATCAGTTGAAGCGGTTCGGGGTGACGGGGAATACACCGCTGGCCGCATTGTCGGGCCGCATCGTCTGCTCGGCCTGCCGTGCCGACGGGCTGCCGGGCGCAACCGTCACGATCCAAGCGGCGTTCATCGATGAGCGCCAGCGGGTGCGTAGCGAAGCGCGGATGCTGAATGAGCGCGAGGTGCCGCTGGAGGGGTCGAGACGGGCTTGAGGGGTGGCCGTCAGAAGGCGTCGTCTTCGTCGGAGAGGATGACATCTTGCCCGCCGTGAAAGATTCGAACGACCGTCACGGTCTTGTCTTTGATGGTGAATGCGATCGTCGCCCGCCTGCGATAGCCCACGGTGCGGAGGCCTGGCCTGACGTCATCATGGCGCGTCCCGCGTTCGGGAAAAGTATCAAAGTCCGAACAGTAATCGATGAGGCGATCGACATAGGCTCGCGCAATTCGTTCGCCAGCCTGTGGAACCAGATAGATCAGCAAATCCAGCAGGTCTTTTTCTGCGGCCTCACTGAAGACGACCCTGTGCGTCATGCCTGGCGTGAACGCTTGCCCGCCAATGCATCAATGCGATTGTGAAGTCGCTTGCGTACTTCCTCGAGAGGCGAGACGAGCGAAGGATCCTTCTGAAGCGCATCCATTGTTGGCGCAACCTCTTCCCGCAGCCAGCGATCGACCGCTGCGTCGCGTGCGGCAAGAGTTCTCAAGCCATCGCGGATGACTTCGCTTTCGGTGGCGTACTCGCCGGATGAAACCTTGTCCTTCACCATCTGCGCCATCTCAAGCGGCAAGGTAATGGTCAGTGGCTGAGTGGTGCGCATTGTCATTCCCCTGGGCAAATGGGATGCGTATGACTTAATCATACGCTGTTGTGCAAGCCGCGGCTAGTGGAATGGCACTTGGACGCGATGGCTCTTCAATACCCCAGCAGTTCCTTCAGCGGAATCACGCGCCAGACGTGTTTTATGGCATAGCGGTCGAAGGTTAGCGTCTTCGGCGGATTGTATTGCTCGACGACCAGCTCACCCGCGGTGCGCTTGACCAGCTTCTTGATGAAGGCCTTGCCGTTGCGCTCGTTTTCTTCCGGAAAGGTCTCGATCACCACGTGGTCGCCGGGCACAGCGTCGCGGCCGCCGCAATAGATCAGGTCGCCGGGCTCGTAGCGTGGCACCATGGAATCGCTCAGCACGTGCAGCGCGAACACTTTCGGCAGGTTGCGGACGCCCGGCGGGCGCTGGACGTAGCCGGCTGGCTCACCGTTGAAGGTGAAATCGCCATCGTCGCCGCCGACGGCCGCACCCAGCACCTCGATGTCCATCGACCCGGCGGGTAGCGGACCGGCATCGGTGACGATCTCTGCGTCGGCAACCGGGCCGGCATCGTCGAGGAAGACGACCTGCCCTTGGCCCAGTGCTACCGGGTCGACGCGCAGGAAGGCGGCGGTCTTCAAGAGGTTCTCGGTCTTGGGCAGGTTGCGGCCGGTTTCCCAGTTGCCGACGGCGGCGACATCGGTGTCATTGTGCTCGGCAATATGGCGCATGACCAGGCCGCGCTGCTTGCGCGCCTTGCGGATCGCCGCCCCGACCTTGATCGACAGTTCCGTTTTAGCCATGGCACCCATGTGAGCGATGAAAGCGGCTCTCGTCTATGAAAGAATGGCTTGCATTTATTTTTGAGTTATGCTTATATTCGGCCATGCAAAACCTGTCTAGCTTTCATGGCGCAATGGCGCCGGCCTCACGCGAGGCGCATCCGGCGACTGTTGCCGGCACCCTTCCGTCCCGGCTGTCCTCCTCCCCGGCCGGGGCGAAGCCCGAGGTTCGGTGCTTCAAGGCACTAGCCTCGGGTCCGGTCCGCCCGTCCCTGGCGGCCGGAACGGCCGGAGCCGCCGCTCCCAGCGGCTCCGGCCCCCAATACGACCGGCATGGCGCCGGCTTGTCCGCTCAGTCATGCATCCGCACCCAAGACGGCACCGTCATCCTGCTCGACAGGCTGACGGGCAGGGCGGTTTCCGCCCCCGACAGAAAAACGGCCGAGGCGCGGCTTTCGCATCTTATTGAACCGACGGGCTGCGAAGCCGGGCCGGTTGAGTCGGTGTCAGCCGCCCCTCGAACCACACAACCCTGAGTACGGCCCCGCGGGCCGACCCCTGACGCTTGCCTGACGGCGCGCGGCCGAAGGCAGAACTTTGGATGGAGCCTGGAAATGGCAAGCTACACCGACGCGGAATTGCACGAGATCGCCTGCTGGCTGAAGGCGGGGCTTTCCGCCTCCAAGATCGCGACGGCATTCAGCGCGCTGCGCGACAGTCCGGTATCGCGCAATGCCATTGTCGGCATCGTGCACCGCAACGCCATGCTGGGCGCGATCGGCTTTGCCAATGGCAAAGGGCTGCCGGTCGGAGCCAAGCGGGCTGCGGGCAAGCATGCTGGAAGCAAGCTGGCAAATCGCATGCCGGCGCAGGGCAAAGTGAGCGCCAAGCCGGCCGTCGGCACGATCGACGCCACCACCAGCCGTCCCGGCGTGTGCGAGGCGGCTGCCAAACGCGACCCTTCGCCGGCCCGGCTGCCGCCGCGCCTGTTCGTGCGCGAGGTGGGCGTGCTGATCGCCGACGGCCAGACCTATCGTTTCAAGGTGCCGGTGCCGCCGCGTGCGCCCATTGGCCGCCAGCCGCATGGCGTGGCAATGCGCTTCATCGACTGCCTGTTTTCCCGCTGCCGCGCGCCGCTGGATCTGACGCTGCAAGAGGACCCCGACATTTCCATAGCTGAAGAGGAGGATGTGCCGGGCGGTCGGCCGGGTGCCGACATGCTGTGCTGCGGCATGCGGACCAGCGCGCTGAAAAGCTACTGCACCTATCATCAGGCGCGCTTCCAGCGCCGCGTTTTTGTGGCGGAGGCGGGGTGAGAGAAAGCGTACCTTCTCCCGTTCGCCGGGTGAAGGTACCGGCAGGCGGATGAGGGTCAGCACTGAAGTGGAAAGCAGATATGAACTTCAAGCATCTGACCGAAGCGCCGCCCCTCATTGCCCTGCCGGGCGTTCGTTGTTCGAAAAGCCAAGCAATTGGCCTTTCGTCCGCTGCGCAGACCACGCCTCACCCCCCGTAAACGGGGAGAAAGAAGCCTCATCGCCCTATTTCGGCGCCTGCCGGCCCTGCTTGGGCATGTGGCTTTGCATGGTTTTGGCCTCGGGCGTCATGGTCGGGCCGCCTTCGGCCACCAGAATATTGGCCACCCGGGCAAAGCCGGTGAACACTTTCATGGCATCGGCTTCGGAAATCTGCGCGGCGATTGCAGCGCTGCAGGCGTTAAGGGCGCTGCGGTAGACATGGCCGCGCCGCTCGAGCGGCCAGCGCTGCAGAAAATCGGCGGCTTCGCTGACGCTGTCGATCTCTTCGATCTCTCCGTTCATTCGCACCTTAAGCGGAACTCCAGTCTTCATGGTACCCACGGCGTTCACCTTCGCTTTGCGCGCGGCTTCACTTACCGCTCCAGTAAACGCGCCGCGCGGGCGGGCGGTTGCATCAATTCTCCGGTCGGCGCGCGCCTTTCACGAACTGACCACGGCGTCCAGCCAGTCATGGGCGCGGCTTTTCGGCCTGATCACCAGTATGTTCTGTTGCCTGGCCGCCTTGGTGAGAGCCTCGAAGGCGATGCGCTGGCAGCAGGTGCCGTCGACGGCGAGCGCAACCAGCCGGGCCGCCTCGACATAGCCCGGCGAGGTCTTGTCGGGCCATTGCTGCCTGAGCGCCCCGGCGGCCTCGGCCACCGAACCGACGAGCATGGTTCTGTTGTCGCAAAAGCGCAGGGTAACGGGCATGAACGCTGTCATCTGCATGTCTCCCGTAGACGCCGCATAACGTCGAAAATTCGCGCTGGTTCCATCAAACCGGATGCCGGCACGGCTGTAGAGGTGCAAGCGAACGGCCCTTCATGCGGCTCTGTGTCTTCGATTTTCGTCGGCGATCTGCAACCCAATACCCCCAACCGAGGACCCGCCCCATGCCCAGGAAAGCCAAACCCGCAAAGCCGCAGGCGCCGAAACTGCCGAAGGGCGAGGCCGAGCAGGTGCGCATCCGCCGCGAGATCGGCCATGATTTCGCACTGAAGGACGACGCCTTCGGCCGCAAGCGGCTGACCGCCGGCACGCGGGAGGCTGCCCGCGTCTACGAGGTATCGAATGACGGCTTCACCGCCACCGGCGGCATCGTGCGGGTGGGCACTATCGATCCGCTGCTGGGCATCACCTCGCTGTCGCGCCAGCAGCGCGAAGCCGGGCTTCGCTATCGCGAGGATTTCCGCTGCAGCCAGCAGGCCAGCGTCAAGCCGATGCGCTGGACCGAGCGCGTCGACGGCGGCCGCCACGGCGGCGGAATCGCCGACAGCGTGCTGGACGCAGGCCGCGCCCACGCCGCCGCCACCAGAGCGCTGGGCCATTGGGAAGTGGCCGCCGTGGTGCGACGAGTCTGCTGCGCGGGCGGGTCGATCAAGGGCATGGCCGAGCAGACGGGGGAGGACAGGGATGTCGTAGCGAAGCTGCTGAAGGTCGGACTGGATCTGCTGGCGGTGCACTACGGGATGACGATGGAGAGGCGGTGATGGGTGAGAGGCGATCCGACCGGCGATGCCGGCCGGATCAGTTTTCACAAGATCAGCTTATCTGCAGATGCGAATCTCCTCGACGATCCTGTGATGGTGGCGCCAGTGCCTCACCAGTTCGATGTGGCAACGGTGGTACCGGTGGTGTCGATGGTAATAACGCGGCCTGTAGCCGTTGTCGTAGACGTCGTACTGGTAATAGGGACGATAGACGTAGCGATCGCCGTAGTCACCGTAATAGTCGTCGTAATAGTTGTCTGCATAGCCGCCGATGCCGATAGTGATACGACTGCGGGCGTCAGCGGGGGCGATCATCGCCGCCGCCGAAGCAATGGCGATAACCGAAACAAGCAGGAGCTTCTTCATAGCTACCTCCTTTTCAAGGTTGACCTAATATAACCCCCGAGACGCGGCGGCGTTCCACAGATTCGTAAGACAAAGGATGCCGATACCGGGGGCGCGAGAGCCCTGGGGCCGCTGTTTTCCTGGTCCGCCAAGTGGGATGTGGCTGTCGTGGCGGGGAATCTGCTTGCGTGGAAGGCTTGATCAAGAGCCTGGCGGGGGCCGAGATGTGGTGACGAAGCTGCTGAAGGTTGGGCTGGATCTGCTGGCGGTGCGTTATCGGATGGTGAGGGGTGAGCCAGGTCCCTAGCTCCTTGCATTCAGGGCGCCGATGCCTTCTGGCCTTGGGCAGGTGATCCCTCATAGCGTGGTTTCGAAACGATGGCAGGCTGAGGTGGCAGACAATGTTAACTCGGATAGACATAGAAGTAGATATACGGCAGAGATGTCGCCGAGGATATTAAGTATAGCGGATGTCAGAGGGGAGATATCTTGGCCGATAAGACAATGGCAAATACGCGCGACATTCCGGCGTTGCGATTCAAGCAATGGCTTGACGATTGGAATCGGTACGATTTTAGCACGAGCGCTTACCGACGTCGTCCGCCCGAACATCTCTATATGTTTTCAATGGCCGCCGCCGAACTTCGCCGGCTGTGCGATGTTTACAAACGAGAACGTGATGGAGCCGAGGCCGAGGGCATCCAGAGGCTACGGGACCCTTCGCGAACCGGTCGAATTCAACGCTATGTTCGGTATGGCTACCCATACGGCGATTTAAAACTCCCCCAGCGAACTCCTGAGACATTGCCGTTGCGCAAGCCAGGTTGGCTGCCAACGGCGATAGTTATCAATATTCTGGTAGACGGCGATGAGCGCCGAGGCAGGAAAGTTCGACCTGAGCATCTAGCCGAAATAAAGAATGAGGAAGGATCAAGATGCACTATCCAGGTACCCGCGTTCACGGGCTCTGGCGTGAGTGCGCTGGCGCCGTTCGAGGTAATTGACGGGCAGCATAGACTTTGGGCTTTCGACTCTGGTGGGGATGAGCCCGCGATTCCTGATGACTTTGAACTTCCGGTTGTTGCGTTTCATGGCCTTGATATTGCTTGGCAAGCCTATCTCTTCTGGTCGATAAATGTGTCGCCGAAGCGGATAAATCCAAGTCATGCGTTCGATCTCTATCCCCTTTTAAGAACTCAGGACTGGCTCGATCGGGTCGGCGAACTAACGGTATACCGAGAAGCGCGCGCTCAAGAATTAACGGAGTTAGTCTACTCTCACCCTAAGAGTCCTTGGAAAAATAGGATAAATATGCTGGGAGAACGTGGCGGAGGCGGCGTTAGCCAGGCCGCCTGGGTGCGGGCACTCCTTACGACATTTTTAGGGACTGGACGAGGTCAGGGGCGACCGGGCCTCTTTCAATCAGATCTTATCGAGTACGGAGAGCCGCTCGAATGGACACGCCCGCAGCAGGCAGCCTTCATCATTCAATGTTGGATTGACCTCCAGGAGGCGATCGAGCGCAACAAGACCCAGTTTTGGATCCGTGCCTATAAGAAGGACGCCAATCGAGCGTTTACCGATAAAACTTCTTGGCTAAACCAGGATCAGGGTGTCCGAGCTGTCTTAACGGTTGCCAATGACATATTTTACTACTCGGCGCTGGAGTGGCAGCTCAATCAATGGCACTTCCCTGAACATGGTGAAAACGAAACCACTCCAGAAGAAATCGATGCGGCACTGTCGAGCTTAGCCAATGCGCCGTTCCGGCAGCGAATGATAGAGTTGGCAGATGGCCTGAGTTGTTTTGATTGGCGGTCGCTAGAGGGTCCAGAAGTAAAAGACGACGAAGACGTAGCCGTTCGTAAACGATCTTATCGCGGTAGCGGGGGCTATACCGCACTTCGCGACGATGTCCTTCAGATAATTTCGGCTGATGATACGATCGTTGGCAGTACAGCCAAAGATCTAATAGCAGCAGGCTCTTAATATGAGTATCGTCGCAGGCGTACTGGCCACGGCAGATCGTGGCCATATCCTTAGGGCTCTGTCCAGCTTTGCAAACAAAGCTCCAGACCAATGGTGTCCGACCGGACACCCGGCCAGTGATGGCCAGCTTCCAAGGGGATGGAAGCAGGTTCTAGCTCTCCCCCCAATGCAAGTTGTTGAGGCCGTGGCTGCATCGGCGCCAAACCATTGCATTGATGGTTGGAGCTATGCCTCACGTGCGCTGTCAGCGCTCTTAGCCGGCGATGCTCATGCGGCCCGCCACCTAGCATACTACGCTCAATTGCGCGCTGGCCTCTCGATTTTGGCCAATCTCGGCGTCGGAATCTTCAATCGTACAAATTTTGTTGTCACGGCTACCGGTGTCATTGCGCGACTTGATCAGCCTCCGGCCAAGAAGACCAGCGGCCCTGGTATGGGAACTCATGACATTGTTTGGGAAGCTCTTAAGGAGTGGGCTACTGAGGTTCAGACGTCTCGGATTTTTCTGAATTTAGTGAAGATTAGAGGTATTTCGTTGAAGGAATGCCTTGACTCGATCTGGCCGGGAATACCCGCATCCGGGGCGGCAACAGCGTTAATTGAAGCCTGGGGCGTCGATCTCAAGCGTGGCAAAGATGAGCACGTGTATCGGAATATCTCCAGCTACTCGCCACAGGCTATGAACCCTCTAGGGTTGACCGCACCAGCTGGGCTCCGCTTCGTGGAAGGGTTCTGGGCATTGTTCGAGCCGACAGCAGGAGCCAGTTTTGACAATCTAGATCGCTTTTTGCTTCGGTCTCTACTTTTGAAGCAACACAGGACGGTATCTCTCAATCAGAATTACTCTCAGGGCGCCATCGCCACTCGGTACCAAGAGCTTCCTGCGTCAATCAAGGCGCTCGCGAATGTTGAGTTTCTGACCAATGCTCAGCAGCCGAGAAATCCAGAATTGCTTCAACATGCGAACAGCGCAGCCAAGCCCGCGCAGCCGACGGAAATGCTCGCCAGAGCTTTTCTATTACTAAGAGTTGCGACCGCCTTTACGCATTCATCCTTTGTGGAGGCCGGTGTCAGTTGTGCGACCGGGGATCTTAGGCCTTGGATCGATCCTTGGGCAGAAGCAAGAGGGTTTTGGGCGCCGGGAAATGCGTTAGCCGAGCCAACTGATTTGTGGGTTGACGTCGAGCTGGCAATGATCGAATTCGTTGAGTCACTTGATCCCGAACCAAACTCATTGAATGACTGGATGACCCGTACTTTGAAGGGGTTGCCCACAATTTGCGAAGCGGAACGGATAGGCGTCTGGAGTCTCTGCGCATGAGTCGGATTTTTAGGGTGGTTTGTTCGACGGTTAGCGCCAATGACTGAGCCATTTTTGAAATGGGCTGGCGGCAAGCGTTGGCTGGCCAATTCGAAGCAGCTTCCGTTGCCAAGCTCCTATGAGCGGTACATTGAACCGTTTCTGGGAGGAGCAGCGATTTTCTTCCACCTGAAGCCATCCAGAGCGATCCTATCTGATGTGAATGCAGAGCTAATCGAGCTGTATGAGGTGATTCGCGATAATCCGGTAGAGTTAATGGATCTTATGAAAATCCATCACGCGGCGCATAGTCCAGAATATTACTATAAATTGCGTGAAAGCAATCCGAAAGATGGTGTGGATCGCGCGGCCCGCACTATGTATCTTAATAGAACTTGTTGGAATGGCCTATATCGGGTAAATCTGAGTGGCGTATTTAACGTTCCCATAGGAACAAAATCTACCGTCGTTTTCGATAATGATGATTTTTTAGGAATTGCTGATCAGCTGAGTAATGCCGAGATTCGATGCTCTGATTTCGAGCCGATTGTTGGAGAAGCGCGTGAGGGAGATTTTGTGTTCGTTGATCCTCCTTATACGGTGCGTCACAATTTGAATGGCTTCATTAAATATAACGAAAACCTCTTCAGTTGGGGCGACCAAGTGCGCCTTCGAGACGCAGTCGCAAGTGCGATAGAAAGGGGAGCTGCAGTGGTGGTGACAAACGCAGATCACGATTCGGTGCGCGAGTTATACGCGGGCTTATGCGACTATCGATCCGTCAAAAGATCAAGTGTGCTCGCCAGCGAGACGACACGCAGGGGGCCAACTAGCGAAGCGCTGTTTTTTGCCAACTTGTGATGCGATAGTAGTTCTGACTTATAGTCGAGCTAACCCTTCCTAAAACAGCGCCCTCTCAATCGGCGCCTCCAGCGTCTCGGCAAAGGCCGTCGCCAGATGGTGCCGGTCACGAAACGCGAGTTGGCCTGATATGACGACGTGGCAGGATGTCGGGCCGCAGAAGCGGTCGGTGAGGTCGATGTAGCGCGTGTCGGGGACGCTGTTCACCACGGCGCGCTCGGCGGCGGCGATGCTGTCGTTGGCGGCCTCGGTCCTGGGAGTGTCGCAGTGCGGCGAGGGGGCTTCGCGCCACCACAAGGCGCGCGCCACGCAGGAGTCGGCGAAGCTGGCGTTGAGCGGCGTGTCGCGAATGACGGCCGTCTCGACACCCGCCCGGCTGAACGCCTGCAAGGTCGAGCGCAGGCCGGACTGCCAGCGCGCGGTTTCGGCGGCGCGATCGGCGGCAGGCATGTCGCGGGTCAGGTTGCCGATCGAGAATTCCGAGATAACCACCAGGCGTGGCTTGGCGTGGATGATGTCTGATATGGCTTGCTCGCGCCAGGCGTCGCATTCGGTGTAGTCGCGCTTCAGCACCGTGTTGAAGGTAGAGAGCCGCGAGGCGCGGCACGACGATTTGAGATAGGTGACCACCTTGGTGTCGTTGCGTTTGGCTGCTTCGATCAGCGGTGTCGACCAGTGGTCGGCATGCGAATCGCCGAACAGCACGATGGTGTGTGCGGCGTCCGCCGCGCCGAACACGCAGGGTTTTGGCGTCACCGTTTGGAAGTCGGCCAGGCAGCTCTTGTCGGCGGCGCGTACGATGGAAGGTTTTTCGGCAGCCTGCTCGATGCCACGCTGCGCGGGGTCGATGTTGCGCGTGGCCAGGTGCGCATTGGCATAGGCCACCGCCACGCCGGCACCGGTCAGGGCAAAGGCCGGGATCAGCGCACGGGCGCCCGCCATCAGCCAGGCGCCGCGCCGGGCAGGGTTTTCGATCAAATGATAGGTGAGCACCGACAGCGCCAGCGCCAGCACGCCGCAGCCAAGGCGCTGCGCGACGGTGAGGTCCGGCGCCAGCATCCCGGCATAGACGATGACCGGCCAATGCCAGAGATAGAGCGAATAGGAGAGCGAGCCGATCCATTGCAGCGGCGGCAGCGACAGAGCGGTGGCCGGCGCAAAAGCCCGCCAGCCGGTCCGCTGTTCGGCCTGCTTGCCGGTCTGTTTCGCGCCGGCGCCGCTCAGCAGCACCAGGACGGTGCCGGCAACCGGCAGCAGCGCACGCCAGCCGGGGAAGGGCATGTTCTCGCTTAAGCGCAGGTAGGCCGCCGCGATCAGCACCAGGCCGAGCCAGCCAAGTGCAGGCCGCAACCATGGCTGGTGCCGCAGGAAAGCCGCAGGCACCAGCGTCGCAAGGCCGCCGGCAGCGAACTCCCAGGCACGCAGTGGCGAGAAGTAGAAGGCCCAGGCAGGCGCTGCGCTGGTCAGCCACATGCAGGCGGCGAAGGAGGCGAGGCCGGCCGCGCCGATCACCGCCACGGCCGTTCGCCGGCCTGGACGAAGCCAGGCGGCCAGCAGAAGCAGTGCCGGCCAGGCCAGATAGAACTGTTCCTCCACCGAGAGCGACCAGAAGTGGATGAAGGGATTGCTGGTGGCATCGGCGGCGAAATAGTCGAACGACCAGCGCAGCAGCCACAGATTGATGGTGTAGGCGGAGGCAAACATGGCGCCGTGCGAGTAGAGCGCCTGCTCTTGCGGCGCCAGGATGAAGTAGCCGGCGGCGAGCGTCGCCAGGATGACGAACAAAGCTGCCGGCAAAAGCCGCCGCGCCCGCCTGGCATAGAAGCGCCAGAGGTCGAGCCGGCCGGTATCACCGATCTCCTGCATGAGGTGGGTTGATATCAGCCAGCCGGAGATGACGAAGAAGATATCGACGCCGGCAAAGCCGCCGGGCAGCGCGGTGAGGCCGAAATGATAGGCGACGACGCCGCCGACGGCGAGCGCGCGCAATCCCTGTATGTCCGGCCGGAACGATGCTGCCACGATGGCTCCTTCGTGCACGCCCAGCCCCGAGCCCTTGGCAGTATCGGTCGGGCGGGCTGATATCGCAATGCAACAAATCTATCGCAACGCAACATGACCGGAATAGGGAGATAACGGGGAAAGGGCAGGCGCAGCTTGCCGCGAAACGGTGAGAAATGAGTGTCGGTGTCCGTTGATGACGATAATACCTCATGTTCGCAAATGCCGCCCCTCATCGCCCGGCCGGGCACTTTTTCCCCGTCACTATACGAAGGTGCCGGCAGGCGGATCAGGGGCGGCGCTGATCCTCCTCGTCAGTCCGGTGGCCTGCTACTTGCTGCCGCCGATTGCTTTCACACTGCTGCAGAATTCCGGGTGGGTGTTGGCCGCGTTGGCGTCCTTCGCCTCGTCCTCGCAGGCCTTCATCATCGCGGTCTGGTCGTCCGGCGTAAGGGCCTTCCACGCCTTCACGAAGGCGTCGTTGCTGACCATCGTCTTCATGCCGGTGTCGGTGTAGAAGGGCTGCATCTTGGCCGGATCGTCGAGAGCCGATGTTTTGGCGAACGCCGCGCCGCCGACCATCGAAAGCGCCATGGCGCCCAAGCAGATCATTTTGATGTTCATGGTATGATCCTCCCTGTTGCCTTGAGATCGTCGAGCAACGATCGTCTTGGAAAACGACAGGTCTGGATGAAAGTTCCGGCTTGTTTTGCGCAAAACCGCCCGATCGAAGAAAAATATAGTCGAGAAAGCTTGAAATTTTCCCGAATTTTTCCCGTTGGGCGCCGGCGGATCAGGTTTCACGCGCGAGACTGACCACCAGACGATCGACGCCGGGGTCGTCGAGACTGACGATATGAGCTATCTGCATCGCCCGTCTCATGCTGATACCGGTGACGTCCTGCCGCATGATGACCGACACGAAGGCCGGCCCCGATCCGGCCAGGACGATCGCCTTGCCGACCAGAACCGGCTCCGAGATGGGGGCCCACTGCACGGTGACGATCGAGGGCTCGCCGGTCTGGCGGCGGTTGATGCCGCTGAAGTAGATCCAGTTCAGGCGCGAGATCGCCACGCCATAATGGTTGCCAGGTATTCTCGCTCCGCCCTGGCCATCGCCCGGGGCCCACCGCGTTACCCGCCTGAAGGTGACCAGCTCGGCCTCGCGCCGCACGAAGGTGACCGAGCGCATCAGAAGGTCGGGGCGGCCGGGGACCGAAAAATAGGTGAAATAGGTGCCGCCGGCGATGGCGGGCGACGGGGGCCGCACCATGTTCTCATACAGTGTCTGGCACAGCGATGCGTGGCCGTCGTCCTTGGCTGGTGTGGCGGCGGGCTCGCGATACAGCTCATTCTCGTCGATCTGGAAATAATCGCAGATCAGCCCAGCAGTGGCTTTGTTCGGAATGGCCCGGCCTTGCAGATAGCGCTCGAACTGGGTGCGGTTGATGCCAAGCTCACGGCACACCGCGCTCACGGAAGCGTGGCGCTTGATCAGCCGCCTGAGGTTGGCGGCGAGATTCTCACGAATTGGCACGACATCGTCACCGCGATAGACGTACGAACCATTATTCAAGCACTTGCTTATATATCAATCCCACACTGTCGGGCCGGCGCAAATAAGGACCTTTGGCCAATAGAGCAGGCAAACCGTACGGTTTTGACAGTTTGGCTATGCAAGTCCTGCAAATGGGCGTATCCCGGTGCCAAGAGCGACCTCATATCGGCCTCTCGACATCCTGTGATGGAGGGCGGTTTGGATCATACCGACCTAGTCGAGCTTCTGGACTACACGCACGCGCAATTGAGCAAGATACGCCAGGCGGTCGCCGCCAGCGAGCATGCCGGCGCCATGGTCGCCATCGATTGCCTTGTCGGAGCGGCGGCCGAACAGACGAAATGCAAGCTCGCAAGCCTGGAGCATGCCGGGCTGCCAATTAGCCGGCACGGCGCAGCGGATGCCTTTGGAGGCAGTGCGGCACGGCCCGGCAAGGTCGGCCCATCGGGCAAGCCGGCCGCGGGTGACGACCGCTCTTAATCAGTCTTTGGCCGATTCAGGCTTGGCCGATTCAAACTTGGCCGATCTCGCCGATCAGCCTGACATATTCGGCCTCGGCTTCGCCGTAACTGCCATTGGCGAGTTCCAGCAGTCCGGCCCGATCGCGAATGACGATCTCACCACGGCGCGAGCGGATCAACGCGCGGCCTTCGAGCAACTGGAGCGCGACGGTGACGCCTGGCCGCCTGACACCAAGCATGATGGCCAGGAATTCGTGCGTGATGGCGAGGTGTTCGCCAGGCACCCGGTCGTCGCACATGAGCAGCCAGCGTGCCAGCCGCTCCTCGAGCTTCAGCCGCGCGTTGACGAGCGCGGTGCAGCCGGTCTGGGTCTGGAGCGTATTGACGAAGCGTAGCAGGAACATGCGCAAGGTCGCACTTGCCGCCAATGCCGCATTGAAGGCGCCGGCTTCGATGCGGATGGCTTCGCCTTCGAGTTGTACGAAACATGCATGCACCCCACGGTCGTCGCCCATCACCAGCGAAGCTCCGGTCATGCCTTCGAAGCCGATGAAGCCCACTTCGGCCTCGTGGCCGCTCGCCGTCCTGGCGACCACCGAGCCGATGCCCTGTTCGATGAAGTAGACCGCCTCGATCGGGACATTTGGGGTCACCAGCATCATGCGCAACGGCAGCGCGCAGCGCTGCATATGCGGTTTGAGCAGCGCGAGGTCATCCGAGTTCATCCGCCGCAAAAGCTGATTTCGGTATTGGTGGTTCTGGTCGGGTTCTGGGGTTTTATCGGGATTAGTCATGGCGCGGCCCAATGCAGGGCAAGAGCCATCTGATCTCCCAGCCGTCCGCGCCCGTAACAACGTGCGGACGATTGCCCACATATAAACCGTCTTGACGAATAAACCTAGGAATTCGATGCACGGCATCCCCCCAAAGCCGCTCGCATACGAAAAGATCGACCCAAACGTTAGTGTCAGAAACGTACCAAGCGCCGCTTGGTACGAAACCGACATATTGTCCGAGCGAGGCGGGTCACGGGGAGGGCCGATGAAATCCGTCGGCTAACGACAATGGCGCCATCTGGCACCCGGCTCCTGCGAAGCCTTCGAAAGCCAGCCAACGACAGAGTTTGCCCGCGGGAGAATTGTACGATCCGTACGGTGATTACGTCGATATTGACTCTCCTCGCGGCCAATTTAGATTTTCGATCACAGCGTCAGGCAAGTGGGCGCTGCTCGGAGTGGGGATTCTCATGTCGAGCCCTAACAAGCGCCATCCCGGCTTTTATCCTTCCGACCTGCAGCTATGCCAACGCGTCTTCGATCAGGTCTGCTCCGAACGCAAACTGAACCCGATGTCGGTGGAGCCGGACGTGCAGCGGCTGGCAGCCACGGTGTTCTCGCTTTTCGAGAATGGCTGTCGAAATGAAAGTGAGTTGCTCGAGAGTTTCAGGCGGACTCGGCAATGACCAAGGTCAGGGTCACGTCCTCGACGCCCGGGGTTGAAGACGAACCTTACGACACCGCGGTCTTTGCAAAGAAATACGGCATGTCGAAGAAAGCCGCGGAGGTCGTGCTGTTCGCAAACGGACCCTCCAGAACGGCTTGCGACGCTGCAGCACGCTCCTTCATGGAAGCGGTCGCACGCAGGTCAAAAAAACAGCCATGAACGCTGCGATGCGGCTGGCGGGCGCGCAATGCTCACAAGCGCTCTTGACGCCTGCAAGTTCGCAAAAGGTATTTCGTTCCAGGAACCCAGGCGATCTCCGTGTTCGAATACAACGTCGAGCACAAGCTCACCTCACGTCGATAGTTTTGCCTGTCGCTTTTCGGGCGCGGGGCTTGCGCTTTGCCGTCGCACTCGAAGCCGGTGTCTCCGACGAAAGCCGCAGTTCTCGCAGCCGCGCCGTCTTTGCCTCACGCGCCTGACGTTCGATGGCGATGATGGACCGAGCCTCGCGGGTGGCACGTTCAATCCGGTCTTTATCCTGAGGCAGTCGGGTCAAGAAAACTCTCCTTCGGTGGATTCCAGAATGCGGGCCGAAAGAAAATGTTCCGACCGGGGAGGCCGGCATCGAATGCACGTGCAGCATGTCGCCAGCGAAGGCTGCTGGCCGCGACTTGAGCCAACCGTCTCGGCGGAGGAGGGCTGCCAGCAGTGAGTTGGCGACCAACGCCAACTGTCCGAAAACGTACCCAACGAGGCAGCGTCGTCGGCCGCGCTCTTGTCAAGCTGAAGCGGTCAAGGCCGGCCAACTGGACAGCGACGAAAACGGCCCCTTTCAATTCCTGTCGGCCGGCTTGGAGCGCATGCGCGATACCGTTTCGCGCTCGGCGCGCTTGGAGCGCAACGGCGGCAGGCCGCGGTCGATCAGGTCCATGTCCTCCAGCACCATGTCGCCCATGCGCTTGAAGGCGACGTCGAGCGCGCCGGCGCGGTGGGCGGAGCGCAGGAAGCCGGGCAGAGCACGCACGGGATGGTCCTGCGCCAGCGGTTCTTCGGGGAAGACGTCGCTGGCGGCGACGATGTGGCCGCTCTTCACCGCCGCCATCAGGGCGGAAAAATCGACGACGCCGGCGCGGCTGAGCAGGATGAAGGCGGCGCCTTTTCGCATGCTGGCAAAGGCCTCGGCGCCCAAAAACCCCTGGTTCTCGCTGGTCACCGAAGCGACGACGAAGACGAAGTCGCTGGTCGACAGCACGTCGTCGAGCGAGGCCGGCTCGACGCCATTGTCGATGAGGATCGAGGGCGGCAGCCAGGGATCGAAGACTTTGGTTCGGGTGCGGAAGCCCGACAGCAGCCGGTTCAGCGCGCGGCCGAGATCGCCGAAGCCGATGATGCCGACATCGGCGCCGGACAAGAGCCGCGCCGTCGAATTGCCGTCGCCGCCCCACAATTCCCTGCCTTGCCGGAAGGCGAGGTCGGCATCGACGATGTCGCGGGCGAGATTGAGCGCCATGGCAAGGCCAAGCTCGGCCACCGGCTCGGCGAACACCAGGCCGGTGGTGACGACATGGATGCCGCGCGCGAACAGCGTCTCGTAAGGCATGTTGTTGATCAAATTGGTCTCGACATTGAAGACGCAGCGCAGCGCCGTCATCCGTGCCAGCGTTTCGGGCGATATTGGCGGCTGGCCAACGATGTAGCGGGCCTGTGCCAGCACTTCGGCCGGCAGTTTCGCAACGCCGTCGGCGGTGGTCTCGACGATACGGTATTTCGCCTTGAAGCGAGCCAGTTGCGGCGCCGTGAAGATGAGGTCGAGCGTGCGTGGCTCCGGCGCGCTGATGACCAGCGGCAAATCGTTGTTCGGCATGACGGTTCCTCCCGGCGCGATCCTGATCGCCCTCTCTCGGGGGCCAAATTACCTTGGATTAAACGATTTACAACAAAGAAAAATCGATTTACGCATTCTTCAGCGGACGACAAATGCTGACGTTCGCACCTCGGGAGGAGGACCAATGGCGCATAGGCAGGATCAGCAGCGGCGTCCGTCGATTCACGACGTGGCAAGCCGTGCCGGCGTGTCGGCCGCCACCGTCTCCAAGGTGATGGCCGGCGTCACCACGGTGAAGCCCGAGAATGCGCAGCGTGTCTTCGACGCCGTCGAGCTGTTGGGCTACCGCGTCGATCCGCTGGCCTCCGACATGCGCCGAGCCAAGCGCCGCATTATCGGCGCCATCATGCCCGAATTCGAAAGCGAGTTCTTCGGCCAGATGGTCACCCAGCTCGAGAGCCTCGCCGAGCAGCGCGGCTACACGCTGGTGGCGGCATCGAGCCGCGAATCCGAGGCGCGCGAAACGGAAATCCTGGCCCGCATGCATGACTGGCGGGTGGCCGGCGTGGTGCTGGCGCCGGTGCGCAACGAGCACGGCCCGGCGGCCGCATTCATGAAGGCCAACGGCATGACCGGCGTGCTGATCGACCGCGTGCTGTCCGACGACGCCTTCGACACCGTATCGGCCGACAGTGCTTCCGCGAGCGCCGAGGTGGCGCGCGAACTGATCGGCAAGGGCCACCGCCATATCCTGGTCGTCGGTCTTGGCGAACAGGCGGCGACAGTACGCGCCCGCCTCGATGGTTTTCGCGCCACCGCACGGGCGCTGGCACCGGATGTGCGCATCGACGTTGTGCTTGCCGAAACCGATGTCGAGCCGCTCAGGGCGCGGTTGCGCGACTATTTTGCAAAGGGAGAGCGCCCGACGGCGGTCTATTCGCTGTTCCTCAAGGGCACGCTGGTGGCGCTGTCCGAATTCCGCCGGCGTGGCTGGCACTGCCCCAACGACATTTCGCTGGTCGGCTTCGACGATGCCGAATGGATGCAGGTGACATGGCCGGCCATCGCCGCCGTGGTGCAGCCGGTGCGCCAGATCGCCGGCCATGCCATGGAAGCGCTGTTTGCCAGGATTGAAGGCGGGGAGGGCCCGCCGATCGCGCGGCTTGAGCCTTGCCGGGTCTTGATGCGGGAATCCGTTGGCTCGCCAATCTTGTCACAGCCAAACCCAACATGAACGAAGTCGTCTGCCGCATCGTCGTCGTCGGCGGCGGCGACACCAGCGCTGCGGCGACGCACGAACAGAGAGGCTGGAGCTGATGAACATCCTTGGATTGCACACTTTCGCCATTGCCCCTGTCTGGAACCTCGACCTGATCGAGCCACGGATGGAGCGGTTGAAGGGGCTCGGCATCGGTCTGCTGGAAATTCCGCTGCTGCGCCCCGAGGAGATCGACACCAGGCGCACGCGCGCCTTCGCCGAACGCTGGGGTGTCGCGCTTGTCCCGTCGCTCGGACTGCCGGCTTCACTCGATGTGGTGGCGCGGCCGGACGAGGCGCTGGCTTTCCTCGAACCGGTCTTCGGCGTGTGCGAGGCGGTGGGCAGCGAGGCGCTCGGCGGCGTCACCTATGGCACGATCGGCAAGACTTCGGGTCGTGCGCCGACGGCCGAGGAAATCGACGGCATGTGCCGCTTCCTCGCGCACGCCGCCAAGGCAGCCAAGGCGCATGGGCTGAAGCTCGGCATCGAACCGTGCAACCGCTACGAGACGCATCTGATCAATCGCGGCATCGATGCGGCCAAAGTCATCGAGCGCATCGGCGCGGACAACATCTTCATCCATCTCGACACCTACCACATGCATATCGAGGAGGAGAGTTTTGAGGCTGGCTTCCGCGCCGCCGCATCCTATCTCGGTTACGTCCATGTCTCCGAGGCCAATCGCGGCGTGCCGGGGCGCGGCATGCTCAACTGGGGGGCCTGCATGAAGGCGATATCGGACATCGGCTACAGCGGCGCCATTACCCTGGAAAGCATGAACCATGTCGATGTCGACATTGCCGGCGGGTTGGCCGTGTGGCGGCCGGTGGCGGACAATCCCCACGATGTCATTGGCGTCGGCCTGCCGTTCCTGCGCGAGGAGGCGAGGAAGGCGGGGCTGACGCTGGGGTGAGGTCGGCTGCGATCTTCGGCTCGAGGATGATTTGCGGTCAGCGCCACGAGGCCTCGGTCGTTCGAGGCATGGCGCCCTCAAAGCAGGCCTCGCGATCGGCTTTCCACGTGGGGAACGGACTTCAGTCTTGTTCGTTGAAGTGGCAATTCGCCGATCGAACTCGGCGGGTGGGTTCAGCAGAACGAAGGAGAGAGTCATGGCCAGCGAAGCCGACCGCGATCCACTGCACCATACCCAGAAGATGCAGGCACGCCTGCAGGACACCATAGATCACCTTCGCGAGGACATCGGCAAGGTGGACGAGCCCAAGTTCAAGGCGATGTTCGAAACTGCGGCAGAAGTCCTCGGCGGCCTGAAAAAGGCCTTCAGCGACTACGAACAAAAGAATGAGGCCGCCTGGCGCTGACTTCTGCTGGATGCCGTCGAGCTATTGCATGTCGTCCAAAAGTGGTCCCGATTTTGAGGAAACGACATAGCAAAATCAAGACCACAAGCGCGTCGCTGAATCCATTCAAACATGATGCGCTTTAGGTCGGGAGATCAATCTAGGCACGCCTTTCGGGAATTGCCTCGCCCGCCCGCCGCTGTCCCAGATGCCGCACCTTGCGGCCGATGATCATCAGCTGGCGTGCCGTGTTGTTGCGCAGGCGGCGGATGCGCCATTCCAATCCGGTCTCGGTGACAATCGCCTTGGCATAGATGCTGGAGCGCATGGCTTTGGCGTCGGCGGCGGTCTTGATCCGGTCGTCATAGAAGGCGCTGATCTTGTCGGCGCCCATACCAGGCGTTTCCAGCCAGGCGGGGATGTAGGTCGAGCACAGGCGATCGACATCCGTAACCACTCGGTGGATGCCGTGACCTTGCGCCGGGCATGTCGTGGAGAACGCGTCGCCGATGAAGACGACGCCGTCGCGGCGGTGGCCCGTGGTGGTCGTCAGGCTAACCTGCCTGACCTCGACCGGGCTGGCGACGGTGAAGTTGCCGCATTGCGCTGATATCTCCGGCATCAATTGCAAAAGCACTTGTTGCGGATTCGCGCGGAACGCCTGCGTCCATGGCTCGGCAACGGTCCGGTAGGCAAACATGTTTGCCCGCACTCGGTCTCTGATCGGGAAGATGGTAATAAAGGGTATGCGGTCCGCGACGCGCCTGGGATAGAAGGTGAGGGACCGGGAGCCGAATTCCTGCGGCGAGATCGCAAGGTCGAATCCGACCGACAGGGAATGCGCCTTCGAATGCTCGATGCGCTCCACGCCGACGGCACGCCGTACGGCTTCGCTGTAGCCGGTGGCCACCACCAGCAGGCGGGCATTGATGACGGTGCCGTCGGCCAGTACAAGCCGCTGCCGGTCCGGCCCGGTCGAGACCTCGGCGACCTTACCCACCGTCAGCGGCACTTCCGGCGGCAGGGCGTCGCGCAGGCCGTTGACCAGAGGGCCGTAGGAGAATGCGAACTCCGAGTCCTGCTTGCGCTGGAAGAACTGTCCCAAGCGGAAGACATGGATTTCGGTCGCCGGGGTGACGAGGGGCTTGATGACGGGACCGAGGCCAATCTTCTCGAACAATTGCATCTGTTCCGAGCGAGTTTTCTCGGCCCGGAACTCGTCGTGATGAACGCGGTGCGGATCGATCAACGCCACCTTGCGCCCGGCCTTGCCCAGTACGGTTGCCAAGGTGGTGCCAGCCATTCCGGCGCCGACGATCGCCACTTCGACTTCGGTTTGGCCAGCCTCTGCGGTACTCATTTCGCTGCCCTTTCTGCTAGTAACTTCCAGATATGCAATCCGCGGTAGAAAATATCTGCCGGACCCAAATCAACCTCAAGCAACCGGCGCGCGTGTCTGGTAGTAACCAATGTTTAGGTTAATCGCGGATCCGTCGTTTCCAGCGCGGTGCGATCGCCGAGCCGTCGATGAACTCAAAACCGCCCGCCTCGTTGAGTGTGTGAAGTTTGCGCCCACTCCATAGCGCACCAGAGTTTAAGATGGTTTCAACGACTTGCTCCATGCCGATCAAATCAAGGTGAGAAATGCGTGCAATGCCGAGAGCCGCGCCATAGCTCCTGCGGCAGTCCTGCACCGGGCGCAGCAGGTCGTCGCCGCGCTTGACCATGCGGCCGGCCGGCCGCGCCGAGGCGATGTCGATCAGCACGGGATTGTTCGGGTGCGGCGTCCAGGGCCCGCGAAAATCCGGCGCCGACCACAGATGCAGCGCGTCGGAGAAGGCACCGCCGCCTTCCCGGACGGTTGCGAACATCCACCAGGCACCGCCATGCTCGACCAGGGTGGCGTCGCTGGCGACGACGCCCGACAGCAGCGTCGCCTCCTTGACCCATCCGCCGGGAAAGGTAGTGGCCCGGTAGAGATCGACCGTGCCGTTGGCGCAGCTTTCCGGCACCATCCAGACCTCGCCGTCACGCTCGAAGACAAAGGGGTAGGAGAGATGGTAGGGCAGGTCCAGCACCGGCTCAGGGCGGCCGAGTGGGCCCGACGGGCCGAAGGGCACGGCGGAGATGATGGCCCGGCCCAGCCGATGGATATAGTCCTCGACGAACAGGGTCAGCTGACCCTGATACAGGATCGGGAACGGATCGGCGTAGAAGCGGCTGCCATCGTCCGGCAGCTCTTGCCAGCCCGATGCCGGATGCGCGCGCAGGTCGAACAGATCGCGGCCGTTGGTTTGCCGCCAGCCGACCTTCCAGTGCGGCGCGTTGTAGCAAAGGTGATAGATCTTCTGGACGATCCGCCGCGCCAGCGCCTTTCCGGCTCTTACGCCAAGCTTGCCGGCCGAGGGCATTGGCGGCGGCGCACCGGCTTGCGCCGGCTCGGGCAGATGAGGCACGGCCTTGGCAGCACCCGACATCGCCGCGACGATCAGGCTGGCAGTGCGCGCCAGCATGTCCTGGAAGGACGCAAGCGCGATGCCGCCATATTCGGTCCCCAAGCGCCCGGCGGCAATCGAAACACCGTTCTCCTCGATGCGGGCAAGCGGTGTGCGGCCGGCGAGGATCAAGGCCAGCAAGGCCGCTTCGCCGCTGGCGCCATCATAGGTGACGCGCCAGATCCGCGTGCCTTCCAACTCGACATCGCCACAGAGGTCAACCACTAGGTCGGGCGAAGCGGGGGACTGCGTCCGGTAGGGAGCGAGCATCGAAAGCGGCACACGCTTCGCCAGCCCATCATGGGACAGGCCGTGTATCGCCGTTTCGAGTTGAAACAGGGCCGCGGCGCTGCGCGGGATGCCGCCGCCCGCGGGTCTGATATCGACGGACAGCTGCACATCACCAGGCGCCGCGAGGCGTTCCAGCAGCGCAACATGGAAGGCGCGTACGCGGTCGCCGTCCAGGCGCAGGTTTATCCGCATGTCGGAGACCCGAAAAGGCGGTATCCGGCCTTGCCGGTCCGGTCAAATTGTAGCCCCATCCGCATACGTCTCCGCTCGCTGTGCACCCAGCACCTCGGTATGTATATTTTTAAGCAAACTGCGTGCCAAAATTCACATGACTTCCCAACATAATTAACAATCTTTTAACAGTTGGAGGAATAGCTAGGTTAGTGCCGCAATCTGATCTTGCCGGCATATGGGGTATTGTCGGAGGCAGCCATGCAATCATCTCTGCCCATGGTTCCTCAGCAACACTCTCCGGATGCGGGACAAGCGGGATCATACGCGGCTTCGACTGTCGAACTGGGCGATCTGAAGCGTATCCTGGTGCGCCGCCGGTTCTGGATCTTCGGCACCGTCGCGCTGCTGACGCTGGCCACCTTGCTCTACGGTCTTTTCACGCCCGCGCTCTACAGTTCGTCGGCGGAAATCCTCATCGATCCGCAAGACCTGCAGGTGGTCACCAACGACGTCAATCCCAGCCGTATCTCACCCGACGGCGGCATCACGCAGGTCGAGAGCCAGGTCAGCGTGGTCCAGTCGACAGGCGTGCTGATGCGGGCGATCGCGGCGACAAACTTGACGCAGGATCCGGAATTCAACGGGCAGGGCCTGCTGTCGCGCCTGCTCGGTTCGGGATCGGCCGAAGGCGACAGGTCGGCGCAGACGCTCGACGCGTTACGCCGACGCCTGGCGGTGAAGCGGGCCGACAAGGTCCTGGTCCTCGACGTCATCGTCACCGCCAAGAGCGCCGACAAGGCCGCCCTTCTGGCCAACGCCATCGCCCAAGCCTATCTGGTCGACCAGGCAAGCGCGCGCGCAAAAATGGCCAAGGACGCTTCGGAGTCCATCACCGCGCGGCTGGACGAACAGCGCAAGCGCGTCCAGCAAGCCGAAAACGCCGTCGAGGCCTACAAGTCGGCCAACAACATGGTGATGGCGGCAGGCAATCTGGTCAGCGACCAGGAACTGACCGAGATCAACACGCAGCTTTCGGCGGCGCAGAGCCGCACCGCGGCGCTGAAGGCGCAGGTCGACCAGATGCGCCGGCAGAGCGGCACTGCGGACGCCACCTCGGAAGCGATGCGCTCGGCGGTGATCTCCAGTCTGCGGGCACAAGAGGCGACGCTGGTCGATCAGGTCTCGCAGCTTGGTACGGAAATGGGGCCGCGCCATCCGTCGATGATCGCAGCCCAGCAGCAGCTGCGCGACACGCGCCAGCTGATCGCGCGCGAACTCGGCCGCATCGCCACCGCCACCGAGACCGATTACGAGCGGGCGCTGGCCAACCAGCAGGCTCTGGAAGCCAAGGTCGCGGGTATGAAGAGCAAGTCGCTCGACACCGACCAGGCCTCCGTGCGGCTGCGCGAACTGCAGCGCGATCTCGAGGCGGTTCGCTCCGTCTACGCGAACTATCTCCAGCGGGCCCAGGAAACGCGCGAGCAGATCAATGTCGACAGCACCAATGCGCGCATCATCTCCAACGCCATGCCGGCCCTGAAGAAGAGCTGGCCGCCTTTGTCGCTGCTGCTTGTCGGCGCGATCTTCGGCGGGCTGGGGCTCGGCACCGGCCTGGCGCTGATCGCCGAATATGCCTCGCCGACGGTGCTTTCCAGCGCCCAGATGCAGTCGGCCATCGAAGCGCCGGTGCTGGGGGTGGTGCCGGCAAAGTCAGGCACTGGCCGTCGCTGGTGGCCGTTCGGTGGGAGTGCGGCCGCCGCGTCCAGCCGGAAAACCGATGCCGTCGTCGGTCTTGCATTGAGGCGCATGTTCAGTTCGGGCCAGCGGCCGCCGGACTGGCCGCTGGTGCCGTCCATCCTGGTGACATCGTCGCCGGGCGAGGGCGCGCAGCGCAGCCGGGTGGCACGGTTGCTGGCCAATACCGCGGCGTCCAGGGGCAGCCGTGTGCTGTTCATCGATGCCAATGGCGGCGGCAGTCAGAAGGAGGCGCAGCCGGGAATCCTCGACGTGCTGCGCGGCGAATACGCGTTTGAAGCCGTCAGCCACTACGCGGCCGGCAGCAACGTCGCCCTGCTGGGCAGGGGCCGCTCAAAGGCGGTCTTCCAGGAAGCGCATGGCATCTACTTCGCGCAGCACATGCTGGCCCAGGCCAGCCGAAGCTTCGAGCTCGTCGTCATCGACGGCGGCGCATTGGCCGACAATCTCAATGCCTCGCCGCTGGTTGCGATGGTCGACGAGATCGTGCTCGTCGCCACGTTGAACGCCACGCCGATGCGCGACGTCACCGCGACGTCGCAAGCCGTCTCCGTCATGGGGCGGCTGCCGACAGGCGCCTTGCTGGTCGACGAGGCGGCCTGACATGGCCACCAGCTGGAGCGCAAGCGCTTCGAACTTCGGTGCTGCCGCACCCCGCGCCGGCACGTCGGTCGATGCGCTGACGCGTTTCGGACTGATCGCGGCGGTGGCGGTGCTGTTCAGCGTCTCGGGCGGTATGCTGTGGCTCGTGGGCTACAATTACGACGGCCTGTTCGGCAACCCGGCGACCAAGATCCACCCGTCCACCTATCTCATCGTGCTCTTGCTTGCCTGGCGCTCCTGCACCTTCGGCAACCCGGTCGGCTACCTCGTCCATGTCGCCGACAGGCGACCGGCCAGCGCGCTGATGGCCGCCATTTCGATCGTGCTTCTGTTCGTCGTCATCGCCAGGCAGCGTCCCGGCATGGCCGGCATGATCGATACGTTCTTGGCCGCGGCACTTGTGGTGCTGATGCTCAGCGAGGATGACGAACGGACATTCGCCGGGCTGCAGACCGTCATTCACGTGGTCATGACGGCGAATGCGTTGCTTGCCCTTTTCGAGTTCGCCACCAAAACGCTGATTTTCCCCTATCGCCTCGACGGCGTGGCGTTTACCACCGATCTGCGCTCAAGCGCGCTGCAGGGGCATCCGCTTGCCAATGCCATGGTGACAGCGATCTACGTGCTTGCGCTGCTCTCCGGTGCGAGATCCCTGTCTATGCCTGTGCGGATAGGGTTGATCGGCCTGCAATGCGCGGCACTCGTCGCCTTCGGCGGCCGCACGGCTATGGTGACGACGATCGTGCTCGGCGGCTTCTATCTGCTTTTTCAGGGCATCACCAAATTGCGCCGGGGCCGCGTCAACCTGCTGGGTGCAGCACTGGGCTTCATGCTTGCCGCGCTGTTGCCGGTCGTCATCGTCGTGGCGGCATATTATGGCTTTTTCGACGCGCTGCTGGAGCGCTTCGTGTCGGACAGCGGCAGCGCCAACGCCCGCGTCGAGATGTTCGAACTCTTCAAATACCTGGAATGGCGCGATCTGATCGTGGGGCCGGATGTCGACCTGGTCGACAGCCTGCGCCGCATCAACGGTCTCGAACAAGGCATCGAGAACCCGATCATCCGCACGATCGTCTACCAGGGCGCCTTCTTCACCCTTTTGCTGACGTTTGGCTTCGTGCTGTTCTTGTTTGAGGTGGCGCGGCGCTGCCATCCCGGCATCTGGCTGCCGATGCTGGGCTGGATCATCCTGATCAACACTTCGGAAAGCGTCGCGTCGAAGACGACGCTGCTGACCAAATTCGTGGTGCTGGCGCTGGTGCTCTACCGGCCGGCGCGGGCGGTGGTGCAACGAAGGCCGCAGTCGGCGCAAACGTAGCGCTCTACGGCAGATGCCGGGATGGCGGGTGCCTACTCCGCCATGGCCAGGCCAAGCGCCTCGATCATGGCCGGGTCCAGCGCCCGCGTGGTGTCGTCCATCATGCCCATGCCGTCGAAGAGATCCCAGAACGCCCAGCCGAAGCCGAGCTCCTCGGCGCTCTGCCTGACATCGGCGATGTAGCGTGCGCGGTCCGGGTTGGGCGCGGCGACATAGCGCGCGTCGGTGCGCAGCGCGCCGAACTCGCCCATGATGATGCGTTCCGGCGCCAGGCCGTGGCCGTCGGCCCAGGCGCGAACCTCGGCAAGATATTTGTCGACAAACCAGCGGTCGGGCCGGGCGTCGAAATAGACTTTCAGCACGCGCTCGGTTTCGGCATAGGCGGCCTGCTTGGCGTCTTCGGGGGTTTCGGTGTCCTGCGCCATGCGCGCCCTGACCGACGCCAGCGTCTTTTCCAACGAACCGGCGGATGCCGGCCACGGCACGTTGTTGAGCGACCGGTAGACGGGCTCGCGCATCCACGGCGCGCCCTGATGGCTGAACAGATAGGGCTCGTAGAAATGGAAGGTGAACAGGATCGGCTCGAACGGCGACAGTGGCGTCGGATCGAGAGCCGTCAGTCCGCTCACCATCGAGCCGCAGCCGCCGGTGACGACCAGCGGCAAGGTTGCGGCCGACGCCCTTGCCGCAGTCAGAAGTGAAAGCTGGATCTGCGACCAGACGTTCGATTCGCAGGCCTGCGCCGGCTCGTTGACCGGCTCGAGCGCTATTCTGCCGGGCTGAAAGCGCTCCAGCCTGCCGGCAAGCTCGCCGACCAGCCCGCGATATAGATCGAAGGCGGGTGCGGCGGTGCTGGAGACCATGCGGTCGGGGTTCCAGTAGTGCGTGGCGCCATTGGCCTGGACGTTGACGATGATGCCAAGACCGGCATCGAGCGTGGCGGTGACGGCGGCGTCCAGCATGTCCAGCAACTGGCCGCGCGTCTTGGCGTCGGCGGCCAGGAAGGGGCCGGGATCGACGGGCAGGCGAATGAAATCGAGCCCGGTCCTGCGCAGCCGACCGAGGTCGTCCGGTGTGGGAACCGGCCGTTGCGACTGGAAAGGCGGCCAGTCATAGTCGGTGCGTGGCGCGGGAAATTCGCGCGTCAGCGAGAACCACGGCCAGGCGTTGACGCCGCGCCGAAACTGCGGCCCAGCGGCGCGGGCGATTGGTGCGATCGAGAGAGGGCCAAGGGCCGCCGCCGCCGTGGACAGCGCGGTCCGCAGCACCCGACGGCGCGACCAGCCTGTCATGCGGTGCCGGCTGATGCGCGACTGATTGCGACCGTCTCGGCGGCGGTCACGCCGAGCAAGCGATAGGCTTCATTTTCATAGGCAAGCAGGACATCTTCCCAGCGGAAGGCCTCGCGGGCGCGCGCCCTGGCGGCAACGCCGCAGGTCCTGACCAGGTCATCGTCGTCCAGCGCCAGCTGCATCCGCTCGGCGCAGCTGTTCTTGTCGGTGAAGTAGATCGCTGCCGCACCGGCGGTCCATCTGTTGTAGTGATTGTCGTGGGCAATCACCATGTTGCCGGCTGCCAGCGCTTCGACCAGTGACGGGTTGGTTCCGCCCACCGTGTGGCCATGCAGATAGGCGCGGGCGTGGAAGCGCAGTGCCTTCACCGTTGCCTGGTCGTAAATGGCGCCTGGCAGGACCACCGAGCCGTTCGCCGCCTTGCGAATGGCGGCATGATACGGGATGTCGTCGGACAGCGTTCCCAGCACCACCAGCTTCATGTCGCGCTTGGCGGAGCAAAAGGCTTCGACGATCGGCAGGATGTTGTTGTCGGGTTCGATGCGCGCGATCGAGATCAGATAGCGCCCGGGCTCGAGGCCGAGCGCCCGGACCGACGCTTCCGGTGCCGATGTCACCGGATCGGCGCCATAGGCGATGGTGGCGATGGCGCTGCGCGGCCGGCGTGTCGCCAGATGATCTGCGATAGCGGGATGATCGGCCACCAGCCGATGCGAGGCCCAGGCGCCGATCCATTCGTTGAGCCAGAACCAGGTGCGCGCCGCCATGCCCCATTTGGGTCGCCGCCACTCGATGCCGTCCATATTGGTGAAGATCTTGCGCCGCTTGAGCCTGAGCCAGGTCAGGAAGACCGCGCCGTTGTAGCCGAGCACGAGACAGACGCCCTGCCGCCTGGCGGCGTCGCGGACGCATTGCCAGTCGAATTCCAGTGTCGCGCGCGGCCCTTTGGAGGCAACCTGGATGTGAATGAGTTCTATGCCGCGCCAGGTTTCGCTGCGCACGCGCTGGTCGATCCGCTCGACCTCATCCTGGCAATAGACGGCAACTTTCCAGCCTCGCCCGACAAGAAACAGCGCCAGTCTTTCGGCAAAGGTTTCAAAGCCGCCATGGGCCGCGGGTATGCCGCGGGTCCCCAGGATCAGAATGGCGGGCGTCTCTGGTTTCATGGCTGGCGGCACTTTCAGGTGTCTTCTATATATTAGCGATTACTGAATTTTTAGGAAACAGATGGCAACTTCCATGCCATCTTCCTGTTTCAGCATTCTTGGGGAGCGATCATCGCGCGGGGTTGTAAAAAAACGGTGTTGAATCCGGTGGTTGTTTCATTCTCGGTCAACCCTTCTGTGCGTAGCTGTATCGAAACGAAGCAGTGCCAGGGTCGTGCGGCCGGTAGGCGGCCTACTGAATCCGGCATGATTCTTGCGGCAAGGCCTCTGCACATTATCGCCCAGCGCGATGGTTGTAGCACCCGGCGGGATACAAAGATGCGGATTGCCTGCGTTCATCAGGGTTATGAACTCTATGGTTCGGACCGCAGCTTCGCGGAAAGCGTTGCTGCGTTGCGCGTCGCGTTTCCGTCGGCCGACATCGAGGTGGTTCTGCCGCGCGGCGGGCCGATCGTGCAGATTCTGGAAGCGCATGCCAGCCGGATCGTCTTCGAACCGCTCTGGGTGCTGAGGCGCCAAGCCATTGCGCGCCTTGCGACGGTCGAGATGGCGCGATTGCCGGTTGCCGTGTTCAGGGCGTGGCGGCGCCTCAGGAATTGCGACCTGGTTTACGTCAACACCTCGATCGTGGCCGATTATGCGCTGGCCGCGCGCCTTCTTCCCCACAAAGCTGTCCTGCACATCCACGAAATCCCCGAAGGCGCCATGCGCAGGATACTCGTCGGCCTGATGCATTGGAGCCATGCGGATCTCATCTTCAACTCGCGCGCGACGCGCGCCGCGTTCGGCGATCCCAGGATCGCGCGCGCCCATGTTGTCTACAACGGCGTTGCCGGGCCGGCGGCGGTCGAACCGACGACCTACGACGGCAAGCGCCCGTTGCGCGTGCTGCTGCTCGGCCGCATCAACAGGATCAAGGGGCAGGAGGTGCTGCTGGAAGCGATCGCCTCGATGTCGGCAGAGCTGCAGGCGAGGATCGAGGTGCGGCTGGTCGGCGGCGCCTTCGAAAGCACCGAGCGCGAGCATGCGCTGGCCGAACTGGTCGAGACCATGGACCTCACCGGGCGCGTCAGCGTCCTGCCTTTCATACCCGACCCTTCGGAGCACTACCGCTGGGCCGACATCGTCACCGTGCCGTCACGGCGTCCGGAATCGCTTGGGCGCGTAGCCATCGAGGCGATGGCCTATGGCCGGCCGCCGCTGGTGTCGGCGATCGGCGGGCTGGTGGAGGTGGTCAGCGACGGCGAGACCGGCTGGCATGTTCCGCCCGGCGACGCAGCAGCTCTTGGCGCGAAATTGCAGGAGATCATCCTGCGGCCGCATGCCTGGCGCGGTTTTGTCGCTGCCGGGCGCGCGCGCTACGAGGCAATCTTCTCCGAGCCGGTCGCGGCCGCCGCGATCACCGCGATCGCCGCCGACAAGCTGAAGACGACCATGGCGCGGCCGGGCAGGGCGCGGGCTGCCCGCGAAGCGGAGACACGACCGTGAAGCTTGCGTTCCCGAGCCATCTGGTTCGACGCCTCGTGCTGATGATCGGCGGCGAGGCGATGCAGAGCGGCTTTCACTTCGCCCTCAACATCATGCTGTTGCACTTGCTGTCGGCGCAAGGCTACGGCCTCTTCGCCATCGGCATGGTGATGGGCGGCGTCGGCCTGTCCTATATCAGGTCGCTCACCGCCGTTCCCGCCAGCATCTGGATGAGCAAAAGCACCAACAGCGCCGGCGTCGATGCCCATGACGTGGCATTCGGAACGGCGGCGCTGATCGTGGCGTTGCTGATGGCCGTCGGCACGGCTGTACTGATGCATGTCCTTGGCGATCCAAGCGGAATTGCCGCCGGCTGCTTCGTCGGTGCCTGGTCGTTGCGCAGCCATATGCGCACGACTTTCTTCGCACGTCGCCTGCAGGTGGTCGTTTCCATCAGCGACGGCGCTTTTACGATCGCCGGCATTGTCCTGACCGGGCTGACGATCTGGAAGGTCCAGGACCCGCTGCAGACCGTGTTCTACGCGCTTGCCGCGGCAAATGTGTTTGGCATTTTCGTCCTGGTCCGACTGGCTCGGCGCACAATTCGCATCAGCTTCCGCATGCCGACGCGGCGACGCTACACCAGGCTCTGGCACCAGCTGCGCTGGTCGGCATTCAGCGCGACTACCACCAACATCCAGGGGCAATGTCTGGCGCTGCTGGTCGCGGGCATTGCCGGGCCTGCCGCCTACGCACCGCTGGCGGCGGTCCTGGTGCTGTTTGCCCCGCTGCGCATCATCAGTCTTGCTTTCGTAAACATGACGCAGCCAGACCTCGCGAGGCTGATGCGGAACAACGAAACAGTGCGTGTCTGGGCGCAGGCGAAGATCTGGGCGCTCGTCATGGGGCTCGGCGGCCTGGTTTATGGATGCGCCATCATGTTCGTTCTGCCGATGATTAAATCCCAGGCCCTCCAGGACGCCTCGGTCGGGTTCATCGGGCTTTTCGTGATCGCGAATTTTGTCCCGATCATGCTCTATATCATGCCCCGCATCGTGCTTGAGATACTCGGCGATTTCCGGATCGTCGCATTCACCACGCTGGGCGGCGCGGTTGTCGGGCTGGTACTGATCGCGATCCTGCTGGCGATTGCATCTCCGCCGTGGGCGCTGGTGGGTTCCGCCGTGTCCGAGATCTTCGTGCTCGCGGCATCATGGTATTTCGCGCATCACCGCATATGGAATCTCGAGCATCCGGATGAGGCGCGCGACAGCCGGTTGGGTTCGTGGCGGCGGGCGGTCACGTTCGCGACGGCAAAACGATAGGAGAAGATGAAGATATGGCAGGCCAGGCAGTGCAAAGTGCTGCGGCGACCGGCTTGCCCGAAGGGCAGGCCCTCGATCCCGTAACCGTCGCCGCGAACGATGCCTACACGGTGCGATTGCACACCAGCCTGGAAGCGGCCAGGCCGCTCTGGCTGCGCTACCAGGCGGAGGGCGTGTGCACCGCCCACCAGCAATATGCGTGGGCCGAGGGAATCGTCGCACGACTGATGCCGAAAGGTGCGGAAGTGCTGATCGTGGAGGTGAACGACGCCACGACGGGCGCGCCCCGGATGTTGGTGCCGCTGATGCGGCGACCGGCTCCCGGCCATCGGGTGATCGAATGGCTGAGCTGTGGCGTTTGCGACTATTCGGCACCGCTGCTGGCCGATGCGAGCCCGTGGACGAGGCAATCCGCGCAGGCCGCGTGGGCTGCGGTGCGTTCCGTGCTGCCGCCGGCGGACCGCATCCACATCACGGGAATTCCGCAAGGGATCAGCGGCGTCGCCAACCCGCTGGCCTTGCTCGCGGCCACGCGCGATTCCCTTCATACCAGCTTCGGCCTCGCCATCGACGGCGACCCTGAAACCGTCCTCAAGCGCCTATGCAGGCCTTCGTTCGTCAAGGCCTTCAACAAGGACTGGCGCCGGATCGAACGGCTCGGCAGCGTGGAACTGGTCGAGGCCAACACACCGGCTCTGGTGGAGCTCATCTTCGGCAGCCTGGTCCGGATGCGGCTCAGCCGCTTTCGCGAACTGGGCCGTTTCGACCTGCTGACGCAGGGGACGGTTGTCGACTTCTACCGAAACGCCGCTCTCGAGGGCCTGTCGGATGGGTCGGTGCGGCTCTTCGGGCTGCGCGTCGGTGAAGCGCTGATCGCGGTCCAATACCTGCTTACCCATCAAGTTACTGTTCATGCTCTGCTGATATCAATCGACCAGGGCGCGGTGCCCAACGTTTCACCGGGGCTTCTGATCATGGGCAAGTTGATGAGCTGGGCGCGCGAGAAGGGTTTCGACTATTTCGACCTGTCGGTAGGCAACCAGAGCTACAAGGAGCATATGGGCGCCACGGGTTCGACCCTGCGCGAGCTTTGTCACGGGATTACAGTGCGGGGCAATGCCGTGACCACCGCCCTCGAGCTCCGCAACCGGACCGAGGTGTTCGTGCGCTCCAAACCTCGGCTGCTCAAGACGATCCAGGGACTGATGCGAGGTTTGCGGCGCTTGCGTGGGGGACCGGAATGACAGGACAAGCACGTGGCAAGCCGGGCAATGCAAGTGGTTGCGATGACGGACGATGGGCCGGTTTCCCCGATTGCCGCCAGCGCCGGCGCCGGCGCGCGCTACACCGCACGGCTGCACACCAGCTTTGAGACCGTCAAGCCGCTCTGGCTGCAACACCAGGCGGACGGCGTCTGCACCGCCCATCAGCACTATGCCTGGGTCGAAGGCATCGCCGCGCGGCTGATGCCCAAGAGCGCCGAACTGCTCGTCGTCGAGGTGAGCGACACTGCGACGAGCGCGCCGGTCATGCTGCTGCCGCTGATGCGGCGCCGGGCCAGCGGCCACCACGTGATCGAATGGCTGAGCTGTGGCGTGTGCGACTATTCGGCGCCGCTGCTTGCGGATGCGAGGCCCTGGACCAGGCATGGCGCCGACGCCGTCTGGGCGGCGGTTCGCGCCGTGCTGCCGCCGGCCGATCGCATCCACGTCGTGGGAATCCCACGGCAGATCCAGGGGGTGGCCAATCCGCTGGCCTTGCTTTCGGCGGCGCGCGACTCCATCCAGATCACCTCCGGCCTCGTCCTGCATGGTGAAGCGGAGACGCTCATCAAACGCATCTGCAGGCCGTCCTTCGCCAAGACGTTCCACAAGCAGTGCCGCGCCTTCGAACGGCGGGGGGGGCCGGAAGAGGTGTAGGGGGAGCCCCCCCCCCCGAGCCAGGGGCGTTTTGAATCCCCCCAGGAGAAGAGACGAAAACCCGTTATAGAGCAGGGGGCGTTAGGAAGACACACC